>JBHEPQ010000232.1:0-15614 GCA_046260215.1 Chromatocurvus sp. | reverse complement strand
TCTCGCGTTTCTGGTAGAGGTCGAGTTCGGCAACTTCCGCGGGGGCAATTTCCTCGACGTCGATCAGTTCGGGATCTTTTTTAGCCATAATTCCTTCTCGCCCGGGGACAATTACCACAGGACTCGGGGCGCCACCGAGCCGGTGGCGTGACCCACTAGTTGCTCAGGCCATTCTAGTTGCTCAGGCCATAAATATAGGCGGTCAGGATGTGAATCTTATCCTGTGTGAGGTTTTCGCCATAGGCCGGCATCTTGCCATTGCGGCCAACACGCAGGGTATGAGCGATCTGTTCTTGCGTGCCGCCGTAAAGCCAGATGCCGTTGGTCAGATTAGGCGCCCCCATCGCCACGTTCCCTTTGCCGTCGGCACCGTGACAGGCCGTGCAGTAGGTCTGGAAGTGGGCCTTGCCGCGTTCCGCCTTTTCCGGGTCAGCACTGCGACCGTTGAGCGAAAGCACGTATTCCGCGGTTTCGGCAATGCCGGTATCGCCCAGGCTGTCCTGCCAGGCGGGCATAGCAGCCTGGCGTCCGTTGACCAGTGTGTGCTTGATGTCGGAGGATGTGCCGCCCCAAAGCCAGTCTTCGTCTGCAAGGTTCGGGAAGCCATAGGCGCCGCGGGCGTCCAGGCCATGACACTGGGAGCAGTTATTACCGTATAGCCTCTGACCCATGCGCATGACCTTCGGATCCTGTGCGATCTCTTCCACAGGAAGCGCCAGGTAGCGATCGCGCATGGCGCGGTGCTGCTGCTCTGCCGCGGCGACCTCCTGATCATGCTGCTCAATCTGTGTCCAGCCGAGAACGCCCTTGAAGTTGCCCATACCGGGATAGAAAATAAGATAGCCGATCCCCCATACGATCGTGATGACGAACATGGCAAACCACCACGCCGGGAGTGGGTTGTCATACTCCTCGATGCCGTCGTAGCTGTGCCCGGTCGTCTGGTCTGCCTCTTCCTGTGGTCGTTTGCGATTGGCAACCAGAATCCAGGAAATGCCGACGATCGTGATGACCGTAAGTACGATAACCCAATTGCTCCAGAAGGTCGTCATTGGCGATTTTCCTCTTGCTCGCGCGGCTTCGTGTGCTCCGTCTCCTCTTCATCGGCAAAGGGCAGATTGGCCGCTTCATCAAAACTTTTCCTGCGTTTGCTACTGTAGGCCCAGATACACAGGCCGACGAACGCAAGAAATAGAAACAGCGTGCTCAGTCCGCGAAGGTCGTTGATATCCATAAAGCTCCTAGCGCCGTGTCTGTATAAGGGTGCCAAGCCCCTGGAGATAGGCGATCAGCGCATCGATCTCCTTCTTACCCTGCACCGCCGCGCTGGCGCTGGCGATATCCTCCTCGGTGTAGGGCACGCCGAGCTTGCGCAGGGTCGACATTTTCTTCGGTGTGACCTCGGCGTTTATTTCATTGCGGAACAGCCACGGGAAAGCCGGCATGTTGGACTCGGGCACGACATCCCTGGGGTTGTACATGTGTGCCCGATGCCAGTCATCGCTGTAACGATCGCCCACCCTGGCAAGATCCGGTCCCGTGCGCTTTGAGCCCCACAGGAAGGGACGGTCGTAGACGAACTCGCCGGCTACCGAGTAGTGCCCGTAGCGCTCGGTTTCCGCGCGCAGCGGACGGATCATCTGCGAGTGGCAAGTGTTGCAACCCTCGCGAATGTAGATATCCCGGCCCTCAAGCTCGAGCGCGGCGTAGGGCTCAAGGCCGTCCACCGGTTCATTGGTTTCCTTATCGAACATGAGAGGCACCAGTTCGACCAGTGTGCCGAAACTGATAGCGACGATGATAAGAATAATAAGTACGCTGACATTCTTCTCTACCTTGTCGTGGTTCATAGCAGGGCCTCCTAAGCGACGCCGACGCCGGCCCTGGCTGCCGGTACCTGCACGGGGATGTCGCGTCGCGTGGTCATGTAAACGTTGTAGGCCATGATCAGCATTCCGCCGAGGAATATGCCGCCGCCGATGACACGTACTACGTAGCCGGGGTAGCTGGCCGCCACGGATTCAACGAAAGCGTAGGTCAGCGTGCCGTCCTGGTTGTAGGCACGCCACATCAGCCCCTGCATGATGCCGTTAACCCACATGGATGCGATGTACAGGACGGTGCCGATCGTCGACATCCAGAAATGGACGTTGATCAGGCTTACGCTGTACATGCGCTCTCGGTTGTACAGTATCGGAAAAAGGTGATAGAGGGAGCCGATGGTGATCATCGCCACCCAGCCCAGGGCGCCGGAGTGCACGTGGCCGATCGTCCAGTCTGTGTAATGCGACAGGGCATTGACGGTCTTGATCGACATCATTGGCCCCTCAAAGGTCGACATACCGTAGAACGACAGGCTGACCACCAGGAACCGTAGAATAGGGTCGTCGCGCAGCTTATGCCAGGCACCTGACAACGTCATGATGCCGTTGATCATGCCTCCCCAGGACGGTGCAAGCAGAATCAGGCTCATCACCATCCCGAGACTCTGCGCCCAGTCTGGCAGTGCCGTATAGTGAAGATGGTGTGGTCCGGCCCAGATATAAACGGCGACCAGTGCCCAGAAGTGCACAATGCTCAGACGGTATGAGTAGACCGGGCGCTCTGCCTGCTTCGGCACAAAGTAATACATCATCCCAAGGAAACCAGCGGTCAGGAAGAAGCCGACGGCGTTGTGCCCGTACCACCACTGCACCATGGCATCGACGGTGCCCGCATACGCGGAATAGGACTTTGTCATGCTGACAGGCAGGACGGCACTGTTAATGATGTGCAGTACCGCAACGGTGATGATGAAAGCCCCGAAAAACCAGTTTGCAACGTAAATATGGCTGGTCGCGCGCCTGGCAATGGTGCCAAAGAAAACGACCGCGTACATGACCCAGACCACGGCGATCAGGATATCGATAGGCCACTCCAGCTCGGCATATTCCTTGGAGCTGGTCAGGCCCAGCGGCAGGGTAATCACGGCAGCGACGATCACCGCTTGCCAGCCCCAGAAGGTGAAAGCCGCCAGTCTGTCGGAAATGAGACGCACCTGGCAGGTGCGCTGCACCACGTAGTAGGAAGCGGCGAAAAGCGCGGATCCGCCGAACGCAAAAATAACTGAGTTGGTATGCAGCGGTCGCAAGCGCCCGAAGCTGGTCCATGGCAGGTCGAAATTGAGTGCCGGCCAGGCCAGCTGTCCCGCGATCCAGACGCCGAGCAACATGCCGACGACGCCCCAGACCACCGTCATGATCGCAAACTGTCGCACGACCTTGTAGTTGTAGACAGGATGCTCCAGTTCCGAGTTAAGCTCAGTCATGATCATGTTCCGTTCCGCGGTTGATTCGTGCGCCCAGGCGCCCAATTGTAGTGCTTTGTGTTGCCAACTGGTGGTGTCAGCCGTCAGTAAATGCCGGAGCAGCACCATACTCCCAGGCCATGACCGAAATCACGATGATGCACACCATTACCACCAGCGCGATTGCCAGCACGGCGCTCGAGAACAGGAAGCCGCGCTCCTCGGGTATCTTCATCATGATGGGTATGCCCAGGTACATAAGGTAAACGGACCAGCTGACGGCGACGAGACCGATCAGAAGGTCAATCCACAGTGTGGGGTAGAAGCCGACAAGACCGGTGATGAAGAGTGGCGTGGCGGTCAGGCCAGCGATCACAATACCTTTTGGTATCGTAGACTCTGCACCGTAGGTATCGGACATCCAGTGGATGAAATAGCCGATGATCGCAACGCTGCTCACCATAATCAGGTAAAAAAGCAGGCTGATCTGAAGTGCGCTGTCCTCGGTGAGGCGTATGACGTCTCCCCTAAGGCCGGTTTTCCACCCCACACGGCTTGTGCCGTAGTACCAGGCGACCGCGGGTAGTATGGCAAAGATGCAGGGATAAAGAATGAGAACATTGCGCGACTTCTCGGGAAGCTGGGCGACCGCCCGCCATTGTGCACTGGGTCTTAGCAGAAGGCCGATAGTGTGCTGAATCATGTGTCGGAAATCCCGTGGTTTCAGGTTATAAAGTGTAGCGGCAACATGCCGCCGATTGTTGATACAGATCAATCCTGCCAGGGTACTGCCGCGATGCCGGGTAGCCGTGACCCTTCGGCTTATTGTCTGCTGGTCAGCTGGCGCAGAGATGCTTCGTCGATAATCGTTATTTCCCGGTTGTCGACCTTCAGAACCTCGATTTTCTGCAGGCGGGTAAAGACGCGACTGACCGTTTCCACGGTGAGGCCCAGGTAATTACCGATATCCACCCTGGACATGCTCAAGCGGAATCGTGTCGAGCTGAGATGGCGCCGCGCGTTGCGCATGGAAATACTCAGTAGCAGGGCAGCGATGCGGGCATCGGCGGAGCTTTTGCTCAGTAGCGTGATCAGTTGTTGATCCTCGGTGATCTCCCGGCTCATCAGCTGGAAAAAATACCGCTGCAGCGCAGGCATGGTCGTGCTGAGCTTCTCGAGGGAGGAAAAGGGAATCTCGCATACGGCCGCGGTCTCGAGCGCCAGCGCCGAGGACGCGTGGCGGCTCTGACTGATACCGTCCATGCCCACGATTTCGCCGGGAAAATAGAAACCTGTGACCTGTTCCCGCCCGTCATCGGTCATCCTGTAGGCTTTCAGCGCTCCTGAACGGACGGCGTAGACAGACGCGAAGTCGTCACCCTGGCGAAACAGATGTCCGCCTTTTCGCAACGGCCGACCTCGCTGTATGATCCGGTCGAGATTGTCCATGTCTGGAGTTTCCAGAGCAAATGGCAGGCAGATACTATTCAGCCTGCAGTCTCGACAATTAACGGAAAAGTCATGGCTGCAGGCCAGAGGTGCCTGCGTGCTGCCCTTGATTGACGCTTGCGATGTCATGGCGTGCACCTGGAATCAGATGCGCTGACGCTATAGCGCTACCGGTTCGGAGTCAAGGTCACCGGCCATCCGAGGTCAGGGCCCATCCCGGGTTACGGCCCATGCCGACGGCGTTAAAGCGTCGCGGAAAAGCGCCCACCGGATGCGGCATCGGCGGCGAGATAGCCGTCGAAGGGCATGCAGATGTTGCGCAGGAAGGGGCGACCGGACGCCTCAACCCGGATTTCCGTCTTGCCCAGCGTCACCAGGTTATCGGCTGCGAGAGGGGCGAGTGCGGCCAGCGCATCGGCGAAGTGCTGGTCAAAGTCGATACCGTAGCGCTGTGACGTAGCCGTCTTGTTCACCTGAAGATCACAGATCAACGACATGATCACATGGCGCCGCAGCCGGTCCTCGGCATTCATCTCGTAGCCTCGATGCAGCGGCAGATCACCGCTATCTATGGCGCAATAATAGCGATCGAGCCGTGGTGAGTTCTGCAGGTAGAAGTTGCCTATCTGACTGATTGCGGATACGCCCAGCCCCAGCGTGTCCTCGGCCAGTCGCAGTGAATAGCCCTGAAAATTGCGCTGCAGCCTGCCGCGGGACTGCGCCTGCGCGAGCTCATCGTGGGGTAGAACGAAATGATCCATGCCGATATGCAGGTAGCCCTCGCGTTCCAGGGTCGTTGCGATCAGCTCTGCCAGGCGCAGTTTTTCCTCGGGGGAGGGCAGCGCGTGGCGATCGATAGCGCGTTGCGAGCTGAATCGCTCCGGCAGGTGTGCGTAGTTATAGCTGGCGATGCGGTCCGGACGCAGCTGCAGCACTTCCTCGAGTGAACCGGACATGCTCTCGATATCCTGGAAAGGCAGCCCGTAGATGAGGTCAAAGCTGACCGAACGAAAGTCGTGCGAGCGGGCGGCGTGTACCAGCGTCGCAACACTCTCGGGTGTCTGCACGCGGTTGATTGCCCGCTGCACACGAGGATCGAAATCCTGGATACCGAGGCTGAGACGGTTGAAACCGAGTCCTTTGAGCAGGGCGATGCTGGAGACGCCGACCGTGCGCGGATCGATCTCAATGGCATATTCGCGCTCATCGGAGCTCTGCAGCGCAAAATGACGCGATAGCGCGTGCATCAGGCGAGTCATCTCACCTTTATCGAGATAGGTCGGGGTTCCCCCGCCCCAATGCAGCTGAGTAATGGGCCGATGCCTGCCGACGATTGCCGACTGCATGGCGATTTCGTGCTCCAGCCGATCCAGGTAGGCGCTGGCGACGCCCCCGCGGCGCGTGACCACCTTGTTACAGGCACAGTAATAACAGATGTCATTGCAGAAGGGCACATGCACGTACAACGAGAGGGGCTCGGTCCCCGTATCTGTTTCTGCTTGCCAGTCAAGGTAGCGCTGCCGCGGGAAGCGCTCAGTAAAATGAGGTGCGGTAGGATAGGACGTATAGCGTGGACCGCGACAGGCGTACTTCCTGGCGAGCGCAATGCCCGGCTCATCGTGGTCTGTGTTATTCCCCCGAGATACGCCAATGGTCTGACTATTGTGCATGGGTTGCCACCGGTTACTGATAACTGAATCGATGCCGCGAGGCTAGCAGGTGCCCGGGCTTCCCGCGTTGATCCACGTCAACGGGACGACCTCTTGTGTCAGGTTTCCAGTGCCTCGAGTTCGCGTGTTACCTCCGCCAGCTCCCGCGGTACGCCGATCCCCCACCCCTGGAGATAGTCTATGCCAAGCGCCCGCAGTGGTTCGACAATCTCCAGTGTCTCAACACATTCGGCAATGGTTTCCTGGCCGAGAAAATGTGCGAGATCGTTGATTGACCGGACCATTGCATGGTCGTTCCCGCTGGAGAGGATGTCGGTAATGAAGGTACCGTCGATCTTGACGTAGTCCACCGGAAGCTCCCGCAGATAGCTGTAGCTGGCGAGTCCCGTGCCGAAATCGTCAAGCGAGAACTTGCAGCCGATGTTGCGCAGGGTGCGCACGAAGTCAACCGCCTTGGTCAGGTTCTCGATTGCCCCGGTCTCGGTTATCTCGAAGCAGATCTTGCTGGTGCCGACCCCGAATTCAGATATCTGCTCCAGCACGTAATCCGTGAAGGTGTCATTGGTCAGGCTGTTGCCGGACAGGTTGATGGACAACTGCGGCACTACCTTCTGCATGTCCATCAGGCTGGAAATCCACTCACAGACCTTGCGCACGACCCAGCGGTCGACAAGATTCATGTAGCCAAAGCGCTCTGCTGAGCGGATGAATTCGGTGGGCGAGAGCAGTTCGCCATCTTCCTGGCGAATTGAAAGCAGTATTTCGTAATGGTGCGAAGCCGGCTTGCTGCCATCCATTGCGCTCTGCACGATGGGCTGGGCACGCAGTACCAGGCTGTCGGTGGCAATTGCATCCTCGAGCCTGCGATGTGATTGCGTTTTCTCGCGCTGGTAGGCAATGAGTTGCTGCTCGTCCAGGTTATATTCAACGCAGCGGTCACCGCCGCGCTCCTTGGCCACGAACACGGCGTCCCGGGCCTGGCGCAATACCTCTTCGGCATCGACTGTTGATTGAAGGATGGGGGCAACGCCAATGGAGGTGGTGAACGAGACCTCCTCGCCCGCCACCGTAATACTGCTGCCGCCAATGTCGCTGCGCACGCGATTGGCAAAGGCCATAGCTTCTTCCATGCTCCGGTAGGCGAGCAGAATGCCAAACGTGTCGCCGTCAAGCCTTGCCGCAAGTGAGCGTTTTTCATTCAGCTGGCTCAGTAGGCGCGCAAATTCTGCCAATACCTGGTCGCCATCTATTTCGTCGTAGACATCATTGACCAGGTGAAAACTGTCTATATCCAGATGCAGGAATGCGTGCGCCGTTTCGTGCTGTTGTGCATGGTGTACTGATCGTTCTACCTGGCGCTTTAATGAGGCCGCATTGATCAGTCGGGTGATGCTGTCCCGGGTCCGCTTGAAGCTCAGGCGCTCTTGCGCGTCAGCAAGGGTGCCATAAACACTCTGGTTCAGAACCGACATGCGGTCGACGCTGCTGGGTGGTTTCAGACCCTGACTGAGCTTGCGCGCAAGCTGTATGCGCGACATTTCAGCGACTTTCTTCCCGAGCTCGTTGACAAATGCATAGCGCTCGCGATCGTCACTCACCCAGACAAGTCGCATCCGCCGACGGAAGCCTTGTTTGTCGCGGTAGCTCATTACCGTGCCGATCTGAAGCTGCTCTACGCGTTTGATCCAGCGGTTGAGCCGAGGCAGCTGCTCCAGGCGCGAGCGTGTGATCCCGGGTTGCGCAGCGACATCATTGACCGCATAGGTCTCGAGGGGGACCTCGCCTCGAAGTATCTGCGACAGTTCCTTGATGGTCTGCTCGTGGCCCAGATTATCAGGCTGTGCCGCGCGGATATCCGCCTGCAGGCTGCGCACAGCCGGCGCGAGTTCGCGAAGGGCATCGGACGATTCGTCGCCGTGTTCAATACCCTGAAGCGCCGAAAGGATTTTTTGCAAAGCGGCGACCTGATCCTGCCAGGCCTGGGAGTCTGTTCCCTCTCGCACTGCGATCTGTACAAGCAGGTCCCGCCAGCCGGCGTCCATAAGGTCCAGCAGCACGCGCGGAGCCGAGGGGGGTTTAATGAAAGTGCCGAGCAGGCGCTCCACCGACTGCTGCGCCTGCTGCAGGCGCTCCTGCCCTTCCATGGTACTGACCACGCGTTCAATATTCTTGCGCAGTGCGGTTTCCTGCTGCACTACCAACCTGTCGAGGCTTTCGAGCGCACTCTGAAACACGCTGGCGTCGCCGTCATAGCGCGCGGCGATGTCGTCGACAATGCCCCGCACTTTTCTCTCGAGAACGCGGTTTGGAAAGTTTTCCGCCGTCGCGAGCTGTGAGAGCTTGTCGAGCATCTGATGCGCAGGATGTTCAGGATCGGCGAAAAATCGGGGTTCCTCGAGCGAAAGGCGCGCCAGCGGGATGCGCAGCTGATCCAGGGTGGGTTTGACGTCATCGGCAACGTCAACGCTGCCGCGTATGGTACTGAATACGTTGTCTATGAAATCCAGTCGATTGGCGCTTTCCGGTTGCAGCTCGCCGCCTGCCAGGGCCGGAAGCTGTCCCGCGTATTGCTCGAGCAGCTCGCGCAGGGATTGGGAGTTGTCGGATTCCGCGGACCAGTCGTGATGCTGCTGCAGCTGGAGTAGAGCCTGAACCACGGTTGCCGGATCCGCCTTTGTCGCCTGCGAGACGTCCGTGCCGTCGCTGTCGGCGTCGCTAGATGCCGCATCTACGGCGTTCCGCGCCGACAGGGCGTGCACTACGGCATCGTACATCGCGTCGTGCTTCATACGTGGCTGGTCTGCCGCCGTGTCCGTGGCGGCTGATGATCTGCCGTCCTCTGCGACCGGATCGGTGGCGCGCCTGCTCTGGCGTTTGCCCCGGGCAGAGCCTGTTTTTACCGCTGTGTCACGGTCACTGGCAGCTGCATCGGCGCCGCTTCCGCCGGCCTCGGCGCCAGGTACCACTTCATTTTCATTGCCCTCAGTGTTCGCTGACTTGCGGTTTCGCACGGCGCTGCGATTGTTGGCGTCCATGATAGAGCCGCTCAGGTACAGCTCATCTTCCAGTCCGGGTCGCAGCCCGTCCGTTGCGAGACCATTGTTGATGCGTGCGTAAAACCCGCGAAGTTTGCGGATCCATTCCCGATGAAAGAATTTCAGGCTGTCCTGCATCACCGTTGGTGTGAACTCGAGTGTGTGCAGGCCATCGCGGAAGCCACGGCACAGGTAGGCCGGATGGAAAGGGGTTTTGACCCGGGCAGCGCCCAGAGAAAGAAGGTCGCCCGCTCGTAGCGTCAGGCTCTCCAGGTCCACGCGGTACAGGTTCACGGCATCTGTCGTGATCCGGTCGAGCGCCAGTTTCTCCTCCATCTCGTCGAGCTCAACCAGATCGAGCTCGCTGGCATCGGTATCTTCCAGCGAGTCATCCCCGCGCTTGCTTCTGGGCTTCTCGGGTTGTGCCAGTTCCCCGGCAAGCTGGTCGAGCATTGCAGTGATGAATGCCTTGTTGCTTTTCTTCAGACTGTTCAGGGCATCGTAATGTTCGTGCCGCCCTGAGATGCCATGCTGTGGCGACGTCGACAGGTCAAACAGATGATCACCCAGGCTCAGCGTGAACGCGCGCAGGCTGTCCCCCAACACCGACAGGCCCTCTGCGTTGAAGCTGGCGAGATAATCCGCCGCAGCCTGCGCGTTCAGGCGATGTCCCCCCAGTGTCATTCCAAGCTCCTGGGCATGCTGATCAGACAGGCCTTCAGTGACCGTAAGGTCCAGTCCGTTACCCACACTGCCATTGATCACCACATTGAGCCGAGCGTCCGCGAAACCCTGCCCTTGAGGCTGCTGGATGATGATTCTGGCACCTTCAATATTGCGCCAGTTCTCCTTTACCGGCTCATGAGGAAAAAAAAGCAGGGCGTGGATGCCCCTGACCGCGAGTTTTCCACGGTAGGCACTGCCGCCGGGCATCTGCATTTCGGCGCTGTAGGGCGCCTCGGGTAGTGTTTTTTTATCCATGCTCTCTGTACATTCTCAGAGGGTATGCGCCATGTTGAATGTTGACCGGCAAGATAGCGTGCAGTGTTGCTGTGTACAAGTGAAGCTGATGGCCCTTGTAGCTGATGGCCCCGATCATTATCGCCGGCGAACTTGCCGCGAGCTCGCCATGCCGCGGCATGCCGCCACTATATAAGGTGCGCCTTCACGCCAAAGCTTCACTCCAGAGATGTGACGTCAATCCTGCGGCCGCGATCCTTCTGGTAGAGGAACACGCCCTGAACGATCACCTGGGCGCCTTCACGGCCCCCGAGATCATCGGCATGATCGAGTTCGACGCGGTGGTAGGCGTCATCTTCAATCCAGTAGTGCAGTGGAGCGGGATGGGATCGCAGTGTTCCCTCGACGACTACGCGACGCCCTGCGTAGTTGCCCTGCTGCGCTACCAGCTGGCTGAGAGTGACTTCGGTGGTGCCCCGGTCCGTGCAGGCGGTGAGGCAGAGAAAGGAGAGGCTGATAGTAAGTTGTCGCATGGTTGTGGTTCCCTGTGGGGGCGGGCCGCAACAGGTGCCTGACCTGTTCAGACCGGTCGTGCCAGCAACAGTAGCGTGGCTTTTCGCGTCTGGTTTACGATGCGTCGAGCGCTGCTCAAACGGTCAAGAGCTCGAACAAGGGAAGGTGAACGCAGCTCGCCGCGGCTGCCGCGTCGAAGGAGGTCGGCCTTGCCCTGTCCGTAGATTCTGTCGAATTCCGCGACGGCGTCTTCAGGTGAGGAAGCCTGTACGGAGGAGGACTGTGTAAGCGACAGATCGGATAGCGCCGTCAGTGCCAGATTCATCGATGTCTCTAATGCGACAACGGTCTTCATCGCGCCGTCACTGAGCCCGATGCGCGGCGAATGCGCCAACTCGAGGACGCTTTCGCCAACGGCCCGATAGTGCTGCGCAGCTCTCAATGCGTCGGGCAGCGCTTTATCAATGAGGGCGTCGCCACCGCTGTTGATACGGGCGCTGAAGTCGATGATGCGCTCCCCCAGTTTTTCCAGCGTGGCCACTTCCGCTGCAAGTGTCTGCGCGTTCGCTTCCTCCCTGCGGATGACGCCTTGCGCCAGCGCGATGGCCATTCCGCCCATGCGCTCTATTTCCTGCCAGGCCGCATCCAACGCCAGTCGTGGCGTGGTCAGTACGGTGTCGTCCAGATGGCGAGGTAGTGACGCATCAGCGTTTTCTGCGGCCAGAAAACGGCGTTCAAGCCACGTCACCAGGTGGGGCAGCAGCGGCCAGATGACAAATACGCCAAGCAGATTTACCTGAGTGTGCAGGATGGCGAGCTGTGTTGCGGGCAGGTCGGCGGCGCCGGTGGCGTCGGCGATCATACGTGCAAGGGTGATCAGCCACGGCAGCAGAATGAGCGCGACAGCGCCCGCAATGACATTGAAGATGACGTGCGCGGCGGCGGTGCGACGCGCGGCCGCAGTGGCACCCAGCGTGGCGAACACCGCCGTCGAAGTCGTGCCGATATTAGCCCCAACCACGATGGCGGCAGCGGCATCCAGTGCCACAATGCCCTGGGCTGCCGCTGTCAGTGTTATTGCCAACGCAGCACTTGACGACTGCATAAGCAGTGTCAGCAAAATGCCGATGCCGGTGAACATCAGCAATGCAAGTACGCCATCGCCAGCGAATGCGGCGAGATCCAGGGCCTGGTCGAGACCGGCGAAAGCACCCTTTAGCACATCAAGGCCAAGGAAAAATACGCCGAAACCGATGATGGCGCCTCCGAGGGCTTCGCGCCGGTAGGCGCCTGAGAGCCACAGTCCCGTGCCCAGGGCGATCATGGGCATGGCAAACAGCTTGAGATCCAGCTTGAAGCCAACCAGTGCAACGATCCATGACGTCAGGGTGGTGCCAAGGTTTGCGCCGATGATCAGGTTCACCGCTGGACCGATGCTGAGCAGCCCCGCATTTACAAAGCCGATAGTGGCAAAGATCACCGCGCTTGAGGACTGCACCAGCGCCGTGATCCCGGCACCGAAAAACAGTGCTCGCAGACGATTACCGGTCGCAGCCTTGAGCAACGCGCGAAGCGTCCCGCCGGCGGCCACCTTCAGGCCATCGGTCATCAACCGCATGCCTAAAAGAAACAGCCCGATTCCACCAAGGAAGTTGGCAATTGTCGTCCATTGCAGCATATAAGCGGCGTTTTTCTGAACAATAATCCTGTAGTATGCGCTCATGGATAAAGAACAGACACCTGTTTACCATCTCGTTCAGGCACGTCTCTGGAACACCGTGGTAGAGGCAGGATCAACCTATTACCCGCCTACCTATGAGGTGGACGGATTCATTCACGCTACGGCCAACCCGAACAGGCTCCTGGACGTGGCCAACCATTTCTACCGAAATGTCCCCGGTGAGTGGTATTGCCTGCAAATGACCATTCAGAGCATTGCCGGCACCGGCGTGGAAACGGTGTTTGAGGCAACAGCCCCCGTGGGGGATATCCCACCGGAGTTTGATGGTGCGGGCGATGAGCTTTTTCCGCATATCTTTGGTGGACTGAGGCCGGCAGCCGTGCTGCGGGTTTTCCCGGTCACTCGCGCCGCTGATGGAGCATTCCTCTCGATAGAGGGCGTCACTGACTGATGTACCTTCTTTGCATCGCCGGCTTCCGTTCAGGCTGCAAATCCTGATTTACCCCACAGCCGCGGTAAAACCGCGCACTTCCCCTGGCCCATCTTCACCCGTATTGTTCAGGGCACGATAATTAAAACCCCATTCGCAAATAATCGATAACACTACAGGGAGACGCTGTCTTGAGAGATATCGACCCGCGCGCCGCGCCACCGGCGCAGGCGTTTGGTGCTGCTACGCGCCGCTATGTGCTGACCATTCTCGTCATCGCCTACACTTTCAATTTTATCGACCGGCAGATTCTCGGCATTCTGGTAGAGCCGATCCGGCTTGAGCTGGGTGTGGGGGATACCGCCATGGGCCTGCTTACCGGGCTGGCTTTCGCAGTGTTCTACACGCTGATGGGGATCCCCATCGCCCGCTATGCGGACCGCGCCAACCGCCGCAACCTTATTGCCGCCGCGGTCGGCATCTGGAGCCTGTTCACTGCGGCCCAGGGCCTGGCCCAGAACTACTGGCAGCTGCTGGCGTTTCGCATTGGAGTCGGCGTGGGTGAGGCCGGATGCTCGCCGCCGGCGCATTCCATGATCTCGGACTACTATCCCGCCAATCAGCGTGCCACGGCGCTGGGCATTTATTCCCTGGGCATTCCGGTGGGCATTCTCTTCGGCTTTTTTGTCGGTGGCTGGATGAACGAGTGGTTCGGCTGGCGGGTGGCGTTCCTCGTGGTAGGTATTCCGGGGCTTGTGCTTGCGTTGCTGATTCGCTTCACCGTGCGCGAGCCGGACCGCGGCATGTCCGAACTGCGCGCCACGGCAGACCCCGATGCACAGCAGCCCGCTATCGGCGCCGTGTTCCGCTATCTGCTTGCCCGCAGGTCCTTCATCCACATGGCGTTGGGTGGTGGCATTGCCGCCTTCGTCGGCTACGGGCTGATTTCCTGGTCGGCGGCGTTTCTCGCCCGCAGCCACGGAATGTCTTCGGGGGAGATCGGCACCTGGCTGGGGCTGATTTTCGGGATTCCCGGGGGCATCGGCATTGTCCTGGGCGGACGTCTGGCGGATTATTTTGGTGAGCGCGATCAGCGCTGGTACCTATGGGTCGTGGCGGTGGCGCTGTTGATTGCCGTTCCCGCGGGTGTGGGGATATTTGTGTCCGACTCGGTCAGTGTGGCGCTGTTGTTCCTGATTATTCCGGTGATTCTTGGCAACTTCTATCAGGCCACAACCTTCGCCCAGACCCAGACCCTGGTGGGCCTGCGCATGCGCAGCGTCGCTGCGGCCATACTGCTGTTCGTGATCAATATCGTCGGGCTGGCCTTTGGGCCATCGGTGGTCGGTTTGGTCAGTGACCTGCTGGCGCCTTATTACGGCGTGCACTCTTTGCGCTGGGCGCTGTTGATCTGCTCCATGGCTAATCTCTGGGCGGCGTTTCACTACTGGCGTGCCGGTGTGCATTTTCCGGCAGATCTTCAGCGGGTTCAGGATTGATGGGTGGCTGTGCATCACGGCGATATCAGCACCACCTGCCGTCTCGAGGTGCCGGGAGGCTATCTGCGATCACCCAGGCTGGATCGAGCGCTTGATTACCTCCCGATAGTTTGCAAGACTCCCTGATCGGCCAGCTATCGGGCCGCACTCCTTGTTTTTATGAGAGGCAGCCAGCATGCCAGTCGAAATTCAGGTTCTCGCTTACGCGGGCCTGTTGCAGTTTTTCCAGATTGTTCTCATGGCCGTTCCGGTCAATATCCAGCTCGGCCCCAAGTACACCGCTGGCCCGCGCGATGAAGAGCGCAGGCCCATCGGCGTGCCCGGGCGCCTCAAGCGTGCCGTGGATAACCACTTCGAGGGTTTGGCCCTGTTCGCCATTGCGGTAGTGGTGGTGGTGCTGGGCAACGCTACAAGCGCCCTGACCGCCCAGTGTGCCTGGGTCTATCTTGTTGCGCGTATTCTCTATGTGCCGGCCTACGCGGCGGGCGTCTACCTGGTTAGATCCCTGATCTGGGCGGTGGGCTTCTTCGCCACACTGATCATGCTTCTGGTAGCCGTGCTTTGATCACCCTATAAAGACGCCCGCGTAGAAGCTTGCTCTTGGTCTGCCTGCGCGGCGTTGGCAAGGCGGTGTTGCCGGACCAGCTCCGCCGGTATACCCGATGCACGCGTTAAAAACACTTCATGTCTTGAGCTGGCGCCAGTTTGCCTGTCACTTGCTTAAATACTGATGCCAGTACAGCTGGGTTGCAACACTGCGCAGCGGTCTGTATTGCTCGCTAAGTTCTTCAAGAAATGCGGCATCGGGACGCTCCCGCAGGCCTTTCACGACTTGTATGGCTTTAACCAGGGCGAGGTCGCCAACCGGCCACAAATCCGGTCGCCTCATGGCGAGCATCATGTAGCAGTCGGCGGTCCAGTTACCGATGCCTGGCAGTGCGGTCAGCAATTCCCGGACGCGGTCGTCACTGCGGCGGGCAAGGGTGGTGATCGGGAATGAGCCATCTTCAATCGCTCCCGCCACCGCGCGCGTATAGCGCATCTTCTGCCGGCTTACGCCTGCACCGCGCAGGTCCTCATCCGGGAGCTTC
>JBHEPQ010000201.1:0-5306 GCA_046260215.1 Chromatocurvus sp. | reverse complement strand
GGAGGGCGACTATTTCCAGGGGCACGGTGTCTACAGCAACCCGCAGCCGGTGCAGGCCGGCGTGCCTATCCTGAACGCGGCGGCATCGACCGAGGGTCGCAAATTTGCCATGCGTAACGCGGACTTTCTGTTCACCCCGGTATTTGATTTCGACCAGGCGAAGGCTACTGTCGACGACGTATCGATCAAGGCCGCGGAACAGGGGCGCAAGGTCGGCGTGCTGACCTTCTGCTCGGTGGTGTGCCGCCCGACGCAGAAAGAAGCCGAGGACTATCTGGATTACTATGCCAACGAAAACGCGGACTGGGATGCCGTGGACAACCTGATGCGTCTGCAGGGCATGCACGCGCAGTCGTTCTCGCCGGAAGCTCTAGCCAATTTTCGGGACCGCTTCGCCGCCGGGCATGGTGCCTTCCCCCTGGTCGGCACGCCGGACCATATCGCCGACCAGCTCGAAAAGCTGAGCAATACCGGAATTGCCGGCACCACACTGTCATTTGTGGACTATGCTGAAGAATTTCCCTATTTCCGCGACGAGGTGCTGCCGCGCCTGGAGCGCAAGGGACTGCGTCAACCATTCACAAACGCAACAAACGCAAAAAACACAACAAACACAACAAACACAACAACGGCATGAGAGGGGATAAAGTCATGAGCACACCCGGAAATCGTAACGGTCTGAAGAAGCCGCTGGCAATGGCAATCGGCATGGCGCTCGCACAACAGGCCGCGGGCCAGAGCATGCTGGAAGAGGTCATCATCACCGCCCAGAAGCGAGAGCAGAACCTCCAGGACGTGCCGGTCGCGGTGACCGCGTTCACGGGCAAACAGATGGCCGCACTCGGTGTGCAGCAGAGTTACGATATTGCCGCGTTCAGCCCCGGCGTGCATATCAGCGGTAACCTGGCGGGGCAGAATACCCAGTTCTCGATTCGCGGGGTGACCCAGAACGACTTTAACGACATTGTCGAGGCGCCGAATGCGGTCTATCTGGATGAGGGCTACATCGCCATCGCCCAGGCCCAGACCTTCGCCCTGTTCGACATCGATCGGGTAGAGATTCTCAAGGGCCCACAGGGCACCCTGTTCGGGCGCAACGCCACCGGGGGCCTTGTACACTACATCTCCAACAAACCGGATTTCGACGGCATATCCGGCTATGTCGACGTGACTACCGGCGAATTTGACGGCCCCATCGACGGCAATCGTCATACGGTCGAGGCAGCAATAAGTGGTCCCCTCAGTGATCGGGTCGCCGGGCGTTTAGCACTGCGCTATAACGATCAGGACTCCTATCTTGAAAACCGCTACCCGGAGGCGGCTTTCCTGCCCTCACCCGGCCCGGGCGCTGGTGCTGATCTCGGTGCCGAAGAGAGCACGGCGGCGCGTCTGTCGCTGGCATTTCGAGTCAGCGACACCCTGCAGATCGACCTGTCGGCCAACCACGCCGAATCTGATGTCACTACCGGGCCGTTCGAGTCCAAGCCGACCATCGGTGTTGTAGAGGGCGGTGAACTGGTCAACGTCATCGACATGCCCCCCGGAGAAACACGCCTGACCATTGCCGGCGCTGGCGATGGTGGCGCAGACGCCATCGACGGAGACCAGTTCCTGCCCGGCGGGGGCATTGGCCTTGAGCAGCGTCTGATCCCCGGCGGTGACTTCTTTGGCTATCTGCCCTCAGGAGAGGACTTCAGTTTTTCCGGCGATTTTGCTTTCAAGGACCACGGCTTCACCGAAAGCAGCGGTCTCAATGCCAGGGTCACCTGGGACGTTTCAGATACAACAACGTTTACCTCCGTGACGGACTGGAAGCGCTATGAGAAGCTGCTTTTCATCGATGTCGATGCCGCACCCGCCAACCAGCTCGCCAACTACGCAGGCGTGGATGCCGACAGTTTTACCCAGGAGTTCCGCCTGAACGGCGAAACCACAAACAGCAGCTGGGTCGCCGGACTGTACTATCTATTTATAGACAACCAGTCGGACAACGGTCTCAAGGCACCGGCCAACAGCATTGCCGGCAGTCCGCCCTTCGCGCCGGTGGATATCGGCGTCGTAGCGGAACTGGAAACCAATTCCTACAGTATTTTCGGTCAGTACGAGTACCGGTTTACACCGACGCTCTCTGGCACCCTGGGGCTGCGCGTGATGCAGGAGGAAAAGGATTTTAAAGTCGGCATCGGCGTATTCCCCTCGTTTGACAATTTCACCATTAATCGGGGTGATTTCATACCCAATGCCTTCGGCGCCGGTTCGCCGTTTATGTTTGAGGACGACACCTCGGATACCTTCTGGACGGGCAAGGCCCAGCTCGACTGGCGCCCCACGGATGACCTGCTGCTCTACGCAGGTATCAATCGTGGCGTAAAGGCCGGCAGTTTCAACGCACCATTGCTCGGGGCCTTCCTCGGCGCGGGCGGCGATGAGTCGCTGCCCTACGACGAAGAGGTGCTGATCTCCTATGAGGGCGGCTTCAAGGCGACTCTGGGCAACGGGATGACGCGCGTAAACGGCTCTTTGTTTTACTACGACTATACCGACTATCAGGCGTTCCTGTTTGTCGGCGTGGGCGGTGTCGTCGTCAACGCCGATGCAGAAACCTACGGCGGAGAGCTTGAAATCATCACGTCGCCGGTGGACGGTCTTGACCTGCGCTTCAGCGCGGCGTACTTCGATGCGACCGTTAAAGATGTGCCACTGCGCAGCGGCTCGCCGCTACCCCCGCGGGATGTCGATCCTACCTATGCACCGGAATTCCAGGGTACCGCACTGGCGCGCTACGCCTGGCCGGCATTTGGCGGCACGCTGGCAGTCCAGGGCGACGTCACTTATTCCGACGAATTTTTCTACAACCTGCGCAATTTCGATGCCGACAAATTTGACAGCTACACCCTGGTCAATGCCCAGGTCACCTGGGAAAGCCCAGGCACCGCATGGCTGGCGACCCTCGCGGTGCGTAACCTCACCGACGAACGTGCCGGCGTTCAGGGCTTTGACCTCGCAACGCTGTGCGGCTGCAACGAGGTGGCCTATCGCACACCGCGCTTCTACAACGTCGGGCTGCGGTATGAGTTCTAGAACCCTTCTGAGGTTAACGTACCGTGCGTGAATCCCGGCGTCGCTTTCTGAAAACCGGCGGCCTCGCTCTGGGAGCCGCCGCGGCATCACATTCAGTGGTGTCTCCCGCCGCAGCGCGAGCGAACGGCTCGCGGCTGCGGTGGTTGACGCCGCTCGAGGCCGACACACTCGAATGCATCGGCGAAGCGCTGGCTCCAGGTGCCGCAAAGACGGGCATCTGCCATTTCATCGACAGTCAGCTGGTCGCGGCGCCGGCCGATAACCAGCTGATGCTGCAGTACCTGGGCGTCGGCCACGCCGAGCACCCGGCCTTCTACCGCACGGCACTCGCCGCAATCCATGCGCTCAGCATGCGCCATTTCGACGCCAGCTGTGGCCAGCTGGACGGTAAACAGCGTCAGGCACTGCTTGCCATGCTCGCAACGGACGACACGCCGGGCTGGGAGGGCGCGCCCGCCTCTTTCGTATTCTTCGTGCTGCGATCAGATGCAATCGACGTCGTCTACGGCACCGAGGCCGGGAGTCGACGGCTGGAGCTTCCATACATGGCCCACATCACACCGGAGATGCCCTGGTGACCAAGGATTTCGACGTCATTGTTGTCGGCGCCGGCGCCGCCGGCAGTGTGATTGCGGCGACCGCCGCCGAGACGGGCAAGCGCGTGCTGATCCTCGAAGCAGGCCCCGCGCGCGGCCTGTCTGACCTTGTCAGTTCGCAGATTCACGCCCGACGGCTGAAATGGTCGGGCGCCCCGGTCATCGAGGAAGGCAGCCTTCCCGTAGGCCATGGCTTCAACGCCGGCTGGGGAACCGGTGGCGGCGCGGCCCACCACTACGCCGTCTGGCCACGACTGCATGAAAACGACTTCACCGTTCGCACGGATCACGGCCTCGGTCTGGACTGGCCCATCGACTACGATGACCTGCGTCCCTACTACGATCGCGTCCAGGCCAGCGTCGGAATCAGCGGCGATGCGGCGCAGGAGCGCTGGCGACCGCCGGGAGAGCCCTACCCACTAGACCCGCTTCCCGTGTTTGCGCAGGGCGCAACGATCCGGCGCGGCTTTGACGCCATGAACATGCATGTTGCGCCGATTCCCGTGGCTATTAACTCCCGTCGCGTGGGCCCCCGGGCGGCCTGTCTGTACGACGGCTGGTGCGATGCCGGATGTCCCATCGGCGCACTGGCCAACCCGCTGGTGACTTACCTGCCCCGTGCGGTTGCTGCCGGCACAGCTATTCGCCACGACGCGGAAGTCGAGCGTGTGCTGCAGAACGATCGGGGCGAACGGGCCACGGGCGTGGTCTACCGGGATGCCGCAGGGCAACGGCATCGTGTCACCGCCCGTCAGGTTGTGCTCGCCGCCTTCAGCGTGCAGAACGCACGCCTGCTGCTGAATTCGTACAGCGAACGCCACCCGCAGGGACTGGGCAACAATCGCGACCAGGTTGGCCGCTACGTGATGACGCATCCGGCAACCTCCACCTACGGTCTGTTTCCCGGTGACACGCAGCCCACGCTGGGAGTAACCGGTGGCCAATTGATGTGTCACGACCGCTATGCCGACAAACGGCCCTCCGATGATCGCTACGGTTCCTATCAGTGGCTTATTGCCAACGCGGTCAAGCCCAATGACCTCCTGGGTATCGCCAACTCACGCCCGGACGTCTATGGCGAGGCACTGGAGCCCTTTATGCAACGCGCTGCACGCCACTTCGGCACCATGGTCGCGGTGGTCGAGGACATCGCCCAGGCCGACAACCGCATCACACTGAGTGAACGCAAGGACGCAGCGGGGTTGCCGCTGGCGCACTGTCGCCACGACATACACCCACTGACCCTGAAGACCAGCGAGGCCGCCGAAGCCGAGGGACTGGCAATTTTTCGCGCCGCAGGCGCAGAAGAGGTGTGGACGGGACCCCGAGCCGGCATGCACATCATGGGGGGCACGGTCATGGGCAGCGATCGCGACCACTCGGTCACGGACAGCTTTGGGCGCTGCCACGATGTCGACAACCTGTTTATTGCCGGCCCCGGCGTGTTCCCGAGTAGTGGCGCGGTCAACCCGACCTATACCCTGCACGCACTGGCGCTGCGCGAACCCGATTTTGCCTACGAGGGTGAAATGCACACCGACAGCGCGCTCGATCCGGAACTGCGCCAGCGTATTTTCCCGGATTCGCGTCTTGAGGGGCCCGCCAACGTGCTGGTTTTTGCCAATACGG
>JBHEPQ010000159.1:0-4137 GCA_046260215.1 Chromatocurvus sp. | reverse complement strand
AAGGGGCATTTATCGCCGGGAGGCGAAGGAGAACAACCATGAAAAAACAACTTGGTATCATATCGGCACTGGCACTGGTCCTGGCGACACAGGCCCAGGCCGAAATAACCCAGGATTGCATCCTCGAAGGAACCGTCAATCAGACGCGCGCGGCCTCGGGCGAAGAGCGGGTGCATGTGTCATTCCGCTCAGCGCAGCGCGGTGAGGAAGCCCCCTGCCGCATGTCGCGCAGCGACCGCAACCGCCGCATCGAGTTCAAGGCCCCCGGCGATAACGATATCGCCGATGCCCCCCGGGGCTCGCGGGTAAAATACCGCTATACCGAGGACGTCGAGGGCAAGCGTCAGTGGCGCCTGATTGAGCGCAGTGAGGACAGGCGTCTGTAGCGCTAAACCGGTGGCGGAGCCCGACGAGGCTCCGCCAGCGGTTTATTGCAGATCCGCATTGCGGGACTGATCAACCCACACGAGATCTTCTGTGGCGAAGCCCAGAGCATCGGCCTGGCGCACAAAGTCTTCCCTGACCGCTTCGTTAACGGACGTCGAGCGCGCCAGCAGCCATATATAGGAGTGGTTGTAGCCCGACACGAAAGCGGTTTCGTAATTCTGTTTGTCGAGGTCAAACACCACGTAGGAACCGTAAAAGGGCCCAAAGAACGATACCTTCAAATGGGCGATACCGGCGTCTTCCACAAAATAGGCCTTGCCCACGGCCTCGCGCCATTCACCATCCTCCGTATCGTAGCCCCGGTTGACCACCTTGACACCCCCGTCATCGCGCAGGCTGTAAGTCGCGCTGACCGACTCCAGGCCGCGCTCGAAGCTATGGTCGAGTCGAGCGATTTCATACCAGCGACCGAGATAGCGCTGTGCTTCGAAACTCTCTACGGGCTCGACATCGTCGGGCATCCCGAGGCAACCGGCCAGCGGCAGAATAATCGCCAGCCAGAGAATCCATACCATTTGCCGCATTCATTTTTCCTCTCGTGTGCCGGCGCTCGTTGCGCCCGACAGGTTCAATCGATGCGTGTGACGCTGGTTTGCTGCCGCGTGCAGTTCACCGGCGCACCAAACTGGTTGTACAGCGCCACGTCAGCGGCGTCGCGCCCGTAACCGA
The DNA here is from genome assembly GCA_046260215.1 of Chromatocurvus sp. Lineage (GTDB taxonomy): Bacteria > Pseudomonadota > Gammaproteobacteria > Pseudomonadales > Halieaceae > Chromatocurvus. Next base: position 3,021 of record JBHEPQ010000159.1, on the reverse strand, counting down.
CGACGACGTAAGCGCCGCACGCATTCTCCTGAATCGCATCAAAAGTGTACCAACGGCCACCGACAAAAGCTTCAAACCAGGCGTGCATATCCATTGGCTGCAGCTCGTGCAGATAACCGACCACAATCCGCGACGGGATACTCAGGCTGCGACACAGGGCAATGCCCAGATGCGTCAGATCGCGGCAGACGCCGGACTGGCGCAGATTCACCTCCACCGCAGATTCCGGAAATTCGCTGGTGCCGGGCAGGTAGCGGATGCGTTCGCGCAGCCAGGCCTCGATCGCCGCTACCTGATTGTAACCGGGTTGCTGCCCGGCGGTGATTTCACTGGCCATGTTATGAAAACGGTCGGACTCACAGTAGCGACTTGGCAACAGGTAGGCCAATGTCGCATCGGGCAGATTCTGCACCTCGATAAACGGTGCTCCCGGCGCGCGATCCGGGTTGTCCGCCGTCATGACCTCCGCTGAGGCGCTAACCGCAAAATCACCCGGCGGCACCATCAGGCGCAGACACAGGTTTCCGAAGCTGTCGATGAACTCAAACGCCGGCACCGTCGGCGTCAGCCGGCACTCATCGGAGGCGACCCATTGATGCGGTCCACGAAATGGTCGCAGCATGAGGACAAAGGGCGTCGGCTCGACAATGGTGAATTCGAGATCGCAGCATGTTCTCAGCAACATGGCCGGGGCCCGCAGATACCAGAAGCCAGGGCCTCGGACCACCGCAGCCCGGGGCAATGTCGCAAGCCGGTCTTGATCAAAACGCTCCTCCTGAACACGCCGTACCTCAACAGCATAACGCATGTGCCAGACAATTGTGCCAGACAACGTGGGTGAGCCCGGCCGCTGGTGCGCTTACGCAACGCGTTGCCAGGACGTATCATTGCGGTCGGCATACTGCCGCGAAAGGAGGTGGCATGACAGCGTTGTTTTTCAGGGCATCGAACGGAACGCAACTGGCGTATCGTTACCGTGCGCCACGGCCCGGATCCCGCACCTTCGTGTGGCTGTCGGGTTTCAAGTCGGACATGAACGGGACCAAGGTGCTGGCGCTGGAGCGCTGGGCAGCGAGTGTCGGCCAGGGTTTCCTTGCCTTCGACTACAGCGGTCATGGGTCATCCGGGGGCGCGTTCGAGGACGGCACGATCTCACGCTGGCGACAGGACACCCTGGACGCCATCGACGCCCTCACATCCGGGCCCCTGGTGCTGGTCGGCTCAAGCATGGGCGGGTGGATGGCGTTGCTCGCGGCGCTCGCCCGCGTCGATCGCGTGTCGGCCCTGGTGCTGGTCGCGCCCGCGCCGGACTTCACCGAAAAACTCCTGTGGGCCGGCCTGCCCGAACAGGCCCGTGCGGAGATTCTCGAGCAGGGCTTTAGCCTGAGACCGTCGGACTACGACGAGCCCTACCGCATTACCCGCGGGCTGATAGAGGATGGTCGCCACTGGCAGGTCCTCGACGCGCCGCTCGCGATCGACTGCCCGGTGCGGATTCTGCAGGGGATGCAAGACGACGATGTGCCCTGGCAGCATGCGCAGCGTCTGGCCGCGGATCTGGAATCTGATGATGTCGTGCTCACGCTGGTCAAGGACGGTGATCACCGCCTGTCGCGGGCGCAGGACATTGCCAGACTGCAGCGCCTGTGTGAAGAGGTGGCCGGTTGAACGCGCTCGTTCACCGACTGCGACGTCATGCAAAGCCAGGAAAGGTCAGGCTTGCAAAACATCAGCTTCATGCGGTTAAACTCGCCGATAGCCTTATAACGGGTATATAAGGACACTGGCCGGGAGTTGTATTCCGACGTCGTGCACGCCATTCTGCGCGCTGTCAGCACAGCGAGAACCGCGTATGTCATTCCCCGTTATTCTCAATCTGGTCGCCTTTGCAGGACTCGCAGTCGCACTGGCAAGCCTGCGCGGCCCGGGTATCACTTTGTCACGCCGCATTCTGGCGGGCCTGGTCGCCGGCGTACTGTTCGGTCTGGCGCTGCAGTTTATCTATGGCGCCAAAGGAGAGGTGATAGAACAGACCCTGGTCTGGACCAACGTTATCGGTAGTGGCTACATTAATCTGCTGCGCATGATCATCACGCCCCTGGTGCTGGTCATGATGATAGCGGCAGTGGTACGCATGCAGGACGTCGCAGCCCTCGGACGCATCGGTGGTATGGTCATCGGCATTCTCATCGGCACAACGATGATTGCGGCGCTGGTAGGCATTGCGGTGACGCGCCTGTTCGGGCTGTCTGCCGAGAGCCTGACCCGCGGCGCGCGGGAGCTGGAAAATGCCCGCGATCTCGACGCGAAGTATGCCGAATTCGGCGATCTGGGCCTCGCGGATATGCTGGTGCGCTTTATTCCGTCCAACGTCTTTCTCGACCTGACCGAAGCGCGTCCGACATCGATTATCGGGGTGGTAATTTTCGGAATTCTTTTTGGTATTGCCGCCCTCGGCGTCGCGCGCGACGATCCGGAGCGGGGACGCGCGATCCGGGAATTCATCAGTACCGCGCAGGCCATCGTCATGCAGCTGGTGCGGATGATAATGGCTCTGACGCCCTACGGTATTCTCGCGCTGATAACCCGCGTGGTTGCCGGATCCGACGCCTCGGATATTATTAATCTTCTGGGTTTTATCGCCGCCTCCTATCTGGCCATCGCCATAATGTTCGGCGTTCACGCCACCCTGCTGGGCCTCAGCGGAATCAACGTGGTTCATTACATCAAGCAGGTGTGGCCGGTGCTGACCTTCGCCTTCACCTCCCGCAGCTCCGCCGCGAGCATTCCTCTCAACGTGGAAACCCAGATCGACGCCCTGCGCGTGCCGGCCCCCATCGCCAACCTGTCCGCAAGCTTTGGCGCTACCATTGGACAGAATGGCTGTGCGGGCATCTATCCCGCCATGCTGGCCACCATGGTGGCACCCAGCATGGGCATCAATCCGATGGATCCATCATTTATCGCCGGCCTGGTGGGAATCGTTGCCATCAGCTCTTTCGGTGTCGCGGGCGTCGGCGG
>JBHEPQ010000154.1:0-11337 GCA_046260215.1 Chromatocurvus sp. | reverse complement strand
TGCTGTATCTGCAGGCCATTGGAGTCGTGCACCGCATGACGAAAGTCATCGAAACCCGGGCGATTGCTGCTGTTGAAAAGAAACATGGATGTCAGAGGGGCGATGCCGACACGCAGGCCGTCGCGCCGTGGGTACAGGCTGGCGTCAACGTCGATCCGGGTCTGTGTGCCTGGCGTCACGGTGAATCGATACGCGCCGGTCACGGAGGGGCTTTCCAGCAGGGCATGGATAACTATCTCGTCGCAGCCGGCAGTGGGACGTTCAATGTAAAACTGGCTGAAACGAGGAAACTCCTCGTCGCCGGGGCCGACGGTGTTGACGGCCAGTCCGCGTGCCGATAAACCGTAGACAGTATCTCTGCCAACGGCACGCAGGTAGCTGGCGCCCAGGAAGACCAGAAATTCATCGTGAACATTCGGGGTGTTGATGGGGTAGTGAACCCGGAATCCCGCAAAGCCCGCGGCATCTAGCAAAGCAGCATCGATAGGGCTGTCACGATAGTCAAAAAAATCCGCTGAAAAGGCGAGTCGTCGACTTTTCTCGCCCTCGATCAGATGTATGCCGACTGGCTTGCTATGTATAAATCCCGGGTGAAACATCTGCAGGCTAAAAGGCTGGGCGTCCCCTCGCCAGATGGCAGCGTCGGCGGCAAAATTGATGCGCCGGTAGGCGTCGTAGCTTAAAGATCGCAGGTTGCTGTCTGCGATGATCGGAGCCGGTGTGTGCGGGCGCGTGGACAGATCCCGGGCATACGCCCGGAGTTGTCGATGGGTCACGGGCCTGTCGTCTGTTCGGAATGCCGGTTGCGCTATGAGCTCCTGCCCGGACAGCAGCGCCGGCAACAGAAATAGGGTGAAGACACGCACTGACAAGAAGAGGCTGGCAAACGGCAAGCGGTTTTTCATCCTTTTGTTTAGCGACGCGGCGCCATCATCGGCCCAATATGTATAGCGCTGCGGCGGCATCATCGGCCCCATGGGTGCCAACGGGCAGACGCACAACCAGAACAGTAGCGAAGAGACCCGCTGGTCCCCTACTTAGCGCGATTCGTATAATGTTGCAGCAATTAGACATGGACACCAAATATGGTAACTGATTATTCCCGCGGCGTGGTGCGGCAAATACCTCCCCATTATGCCTGACGTGCCAGATAAATTACCGCGCAACGACGTGGCGGCTCCACTGCAGCGTGAAGTGCTGTGGGTCGCGATGCTGGGTGTTGTTTTTCTGGCAACGATGGCAGCCGGGTTGTCAGCGCCGGCGGGGACGACAATGGCCCTGGCCTGGTTCGCGCTCGGGCTGCTGTGCTGGGGCGTGGTGCTCTGGCAGTGCTACCGCCGCCTGCACTTGAACTGCAGCGTGCCCAATGGCCGGCACTACTGCACCCTGGGGGTCGGAAACCGCGTTACGCTACTGCGCGGTCTGCTGATCGCGGCGACCGCGGGCTTTCTGGTTATTGCCCCGGGCGCGATCAGTCGCTGGGTTCTGTATCTGCCGGCCGCGTTCTACACGGCGGCGGTTGTGGGTGACTGGCTTGACGGCTACCTCGCGCGATGGCAGCAACAGACGACCCGTCTCGGAGCGGAACTCGACACGGTGCTCGACGCGTTTGGTCTACTGGTCGCGCCGTTGCTCGCAGTGATGCTGGGCAAGCTTCATTTCAGTTACCTGTTGGTAAGCGTGGCTTATTATCTGTTCGAGTGGGGTAAAGCCTGGCGCCGGCGGTATCGTCGGCCAGTCTATGCGTTGCCACCGAGTCGACTGCGGCGATACCTGGCGGGCATGCAGATGGTCCTGGTAGCCCTCGCGCTGTGGCCGCCCCTTGCGGACAGCCTCACACGTGGCCTTGGGATAATCCTGATGCTTCCGCTATTGTTCGGTTTTTGTCGGGATTGGCTGGCCGTCAGCGGTCGTCGTCATGTGCCCCGGGCGCTCGATTCATGAGTCTGTCAGGGCGCCTGACTCGCCGGGGAATCCTGACGCTGTGGCTCTGGCTGCTGGCCCTGGCACTGTTCGCCTGGACGCTCGGGCAATTGCCGCTGAGTGACATCGGAGCACAGCTGCGCTTACTCACAGGGAAGGACTGGCTGCTCTGGTTCTTGGTCAATATTTGTATTCTGTATTTTGCCGTCAGGCGCTGGCAGCTGCTGGGGCAGGCCCTGCAGGCGCGGCTGTCGCTGAGCGCACTGTTTCGTCTGCGCCAGGCGGGCAGTGCCGTGAGTTTTCTGACCCCCGGTCCGCATTTCGGCGGTGAACCGCTGCAGCTGTACTGGCTGTATCGCTATCACGCGACGCCGCTGCACCGGGCAGTGGCCATGCTGGGTACTGACCGCTTTTTTGAAACAGGCATCAACATTGTGGTGCTTCTGGCGGGGGTGCTCGTACTGAGTGGCATCGCGATGGTGCCGTTTCGGGAATGGCTTTCCGTGGTTGCGATCCTGATCGGTGTTCTTTGCGCATTACTGCTGGCGGTCGCGCTTGTGCTGCGGCACCCGGATTGGCTGGCGAAGCGCTTGAGCCCCTTGATGCGGCGTCTGTGCGCTGGCCTGGCGGTATACGGCGGTCAGGCGGCAGGGGATGGCGGATGGCAGAGAGACAGTGCGGATCTCAGTCGCGGATGGCGGTCGCTGGTCAAACTGTTGATAAGCGCGCTGATGAAGCATCGTCCGACGCTCTGGCTGGCACTGCTGCTGTCGATAGCGGGCTGGGGGGCATTGCTGGTTGAGCTGGCACTGCTGATGGATTTTCTGGGCCTGACGCCGTCACCCAGGGCCATCGCGCTGATTATGGTGGGCATGAGACTGGCGATGCTGCTGCCTGTACCCGGCGGCATCGGGACGATTGAGGCATCATTGCTCTGGTCTTTTCAGTACCTCGGCCTCAGCGGCGACGCTGCCGTTGGTCTGATCGCCCTGATACGCCTGCGGGATACGCTTGTGCTGCTCATCGGCATGGGTTGCCTGTATGGCTACCATCGGCCCCGACGCCAGCGCGAGACCGCGCTAGCTGAATGACTGTTTGAACGCTGCCCAGCAGGTGGCGTTTTCCCACAGCTTGGTGGTCAGGGCACCGCTGCCGGGTGGTGTGATACCGGCCAGCAATTTTTCATTCAGTATTCGGCTGAAATGCTCAATGCTTGGGTTCAGACCCGCAAATTCGGGTTTGTCGTTCAGCATGCTGTCGCGGAAATAATCCACCGTGCTCTTCAGCGCCGCGTCAATTTCGACAATGTCCACGAGGTAACCGTGTTGATCGAGCGTGTCACTCTCGATACTGACTTCCAGTACGTAGTGGTGGGCGTGAGGGCTGTTCTCGTCGCCCCAGTCACCGCCGATGAGGTAGTGGTTGGCGATAAAATCCTGTGTAACGGCTACGGTATACATACGCGTCCTATGAGCTGGGGTAGTGGAATAATGGCTGCACTATATCCGATTGCTGTTCGTGTAGCCGGCGGTACAGGTCGCCGGCGTCCGCCAGCGGAACAGTGTGCGTAATGAGCTGCGCCGGGTCCAGGCGACGAATCATCTCCCAGGCGACGTCAAAACGCCGCTGCTTGTTCCAGCGGCCGCCCAGTGATGGCGCCAGGGTGCTGACCTGACTGGTGATCAACTGCAGCCGGTTGCGATGTGCCGGACCACCGAGATCAACGGAGACCGACTTGTTACCGTACCAGCTACCGATGACGATGCGACTGGTGTAGCCGGCGAGAGCGACGGCCAGGTTGAGTGCCTCCGGGTGCCCGCTGACCTCAAAAATGAGATCGGCGTCGACCTGGGTAGACTGCCGCTGCTCGGGCAGTGCTGCCTCATCTGGCCCACACACGGTTCCCGCGCCCATCTTCAGGGCCAGGCGTTGACGCTGTGGCTGTCCCTCCACCGCGCTCAGCGACGCCAGGGGGTATTGCGCCAGCACGCCCGAGAGCAGCAGCCCCACCACGCCCTGTCCCAGCACCACGACACGTTCGCCAAGCATGGGCTGGCCGTCCTGAACCAGGTTGACGGCGGTTTCCATGTTGGGCAGGAAAACGGCGGACTGCGCGGAAATGTCTGCCGGCAGCGCCATGAGATGCTGCGGCTGGGCAATAAAGTGGCTGGCGTGGGGCTGGAATGAAAAAACCTGCGTCCCGAGCCAGGCCGGGTCCACGTCGCTGCCGATCTGCTGCACTTCTCCGACGCAGGCGTAACCAAACGGTACAGGGTATTGCGGAGGGCGCTGCAGGGATTCCAGCGTGCTGTCCAGGGACATGGAGGGCGGCAGCTGCCCCCGGTAAAGCAGCAGCTCAGTGCCGGCGCTAACGGCGGAAAACAGGGTTTTTACTTCGACCTCGCCCGGTCCCGGCGCCGCCAGCGGAACCTTGCGTACCTCGACCTGGAAAGGCGCAGTAAACCAGAGTTGTGATGCCGTTGTTGTGGCGATCGCATCCGTCATGATGTGGAGCCCGTCGGTTTTGTGCCACCGTAGCGAAGACTCCCCCAGATAATCAACTCGTTGCCCACCTGCCGGCTGTGCAGCGGCGCAATGCTGGGAAAATCGGCCGCGTCGAGATTGCCGAGTTGTCCTACGGCGTTGTCCCCTCCGACAAATAGCGGTGCCAGAGTCAGCACTACGGCATCCGCCAGCCGTTCCCGCAGGAATGCGCTTATGACAGATGCGCCGCCCTCTATCATCAGGCTGTGAATGCCGCGCCGGTAAACGACGTCCATGGCCTCGTGCAGGTCTATATGGCCGGCGTCGTCCCCGGGAAGCACGATCAGCTCGCAACCGGGGCGAGTGGCGTCGCCGCGCTGCGTTGTCAGCACCCAGCAGCGCTGTTCATCACTCTGGCAGAGTCGGCTTGCCGGGGGCATGCGCAGCTGACTGTCCAGCACGATAGGCTGTGGATCACTGCCAGACCATTCGCGCACGGTGAGTCTCGGATCGTCGGCGATAACCGTACCAATGCCGACCAGGATGCCGTCGTGCAGGCTGCGCAGCTGGTGTGTCATCTTGAGGCTGGAATCGCTACTCAGCGCCAGTGTCCTACCGGGTGCGGTGGTGATGCTGCCGTCACAGCTCTGGGCGTAACTCAGTGTCACATGGGGACGCGGGCGGGGGGTATTGAACGGCGAGCCGTGAAAGTGGGTTTGCTCACTGACCAACCACTGTTCAATATCCTGATTAAGACTCATGCGTTGAGAGTTTTTCAATCAGGTACAGATGAGAAACACTATATTGCGGGCGTGTGCGTGTGCGGGTACAGGCCATATGGGTTGTAACGTGTATCGACATAAGACACTCTAAGAGGCTTTCTAGTATCTGGATGATACGTCTGAAGCACCCCGCTTGTATGCCCCGACAAGATGCTAAATATCGACATGTTGCCGACACCGGATCAATTGATTCGTGAATCGCGGCGTCGTGCATTTTGCCTTTCCCGGGTCGCTGGATACGCTGACTGGCGGCACTATCTACGATCGTCAGCTGATCCACGGACTGCGCTCGCTCGGGCTCGATGTCGCGACTCTCCCCCTGTCAGGGCAGTTTCCCTTCCCCGCAGCCGGGGCGCTGCAGGAGACGCGTGAGATGCTATCTGCGCTGGAGGACGATGCCGTCGTGATCATCGACGGCCTGGCTTTCGGTGCATTTGATGAGTTGACGGTGGCGCAGGCGCAGCGTCTGCGGATTATTGCGCTGTGCCACCATCCCCTGGCGCTGGAGTCGGGTCTCCACCCGGCCCAGCAACAGCGCCTACAGGCATCTGAACAGCGTGCATTGCAGGTCGCGCGCGCGGTTCTGGTGACCAGTGAGCATACCCGGCAGACCGTGATCGCCGCGTTTGCCGTGCTCCCACAGCGCGTTACTGTCGCGCGACCCGGCACCGCTCGTGTTCCCTTTGTGGACTGCAACGGTTATCCGCCACGGCTGTTGGCTCTGGGTTCACTGATCAGAAGGAAAGCGCATGATGTATTGATCGATGCGCTGGCGCCGTTGACGCATCTGCCCTGGCAGGCGCGATTCGCAGGCAGCGCGGCTTTCGACCCGGCATGGAGCGACCAGCTGCAGCAGCAGATAAATCGCCTGGGCCTGCAGTCGCGTATCTGCCTTGCGGGCGCGGTGGAGGATGCTGCGCTGGAATTCCGCCATGCCGAGCTGTTTGTTCTGCCATCGCGCTATGAAGGCTACGGTATGGTGTTCGCGGAGGCGCTGGCGGCGGGGCTGCCTATCGTCGCGGCACGCGCCGGTGCGGTGCCGGACCTGGTCCCCGAGTCGGCCGGTGTTCTGGTGCCACCCGATGATGCCCGGGCTTTGACACTGGCCCTGCGCACGCTGCTGACGCGTGAGGATCTGCGCCGGCAATTGCAGGCCGGCGCCCGGCGTGCCGCTGCCGCGCTGCCGACCTGGAGCGATACCGCGAGCCGTGTGGCCCGCCTGATTTATGATGTGCGATCAGCATGAGTGGATTCTCTACCGACTGGCTTGATCTACGGGAGGATGCCGACCGGCGCGCCCGTGACCGGGGACTCCTGGTGCGGGCGCGGCAGTGGCTGCAGCGGGATATCCCGGCAATGCAGGCGCCGGTGGTGGTCGACCTGGGGGCTGGCACGGGCTCTACGCTGCGGGCGTTTGACAGTCCGATTCACCAGCAAGTTGCCTGGCGCCTTGTGGACCACGATGCCACGCTGCTTGCTGAAGCCCATCGCCGCCATGCCAGCCAGCATCGTCTGGAGACGGTTGTCGCGGATCTGTCACAGATCACTGCGCTGCCCCTGCACAATGCCCGCCTGATCACGGCCTCGGCGCTGTTCGATCTGGTCTCTGCGGGGTTTGTCGACGCACTCGCGCAGGTGTTAAGAACGCAATGCCGCCACAGCCCCATCGGCCTTTATGCAGCACTGAACTACGATGGTTCGACCCACTGGACCCCTGCGCATCCGCTCGATGATGTGGTACTGGAGCAGTTCAATCGAGATCAGCGTCGTGACAAGGGCCTTGGACCGGCCCTGGGCCCCGAGGCCCACAGCCTGATGCAGCGTACGTTCACCCGGGCCGGCTTTGAGGTTCGCTGCGCCGCCAGCCCCTGGGTGCTTGATGGCGCCGATGAGGCTCTGGTGGCGGCGCTGGCAAGCGGCATTGCTGATGCCGTGGCCGGCGGCCCGGGGCTCGATGCCAGCGCGCTGGCGGACTGGCTCCGCTTCCGCGTGGCCCAGGCACCATTCGGCACCTGCACGGTCGGGCATGCAGACCTGCTGGCGTTAACAAAATGAGTCCGCGTTACCCATCAGGGTAGGCGCCGTGCATAGACATCACCGCTGCCATCCTGCGTTGCCTCGAGTTCGCGACATATTTCGTGTGGCGTGCGCCAGCGATCAAAGCGCAGGCGATGTGTCTCACCGGGCGCCAGGTTGTATTCATACCGGCCAAGCGTTTCCAGACGCTGAATGCACGACAGCGCCATCGTGATGGCTGCCGGAATGTACTCGAACGACAGTGCTGTCAGCGGTCTGGATAAGCCCTGCAGAACCTGCAGTTCAAAGCCTTCTACATCGATCTTGCAGAACTGCGGCTCGCCGTGCGTCTCGATCAGGGCATCGAGGGTTGTCACCGCTACGCTCACCTGGCGGTCCCAGCGCACGGCCTGAAAAGAGGGGTCCTGCCGCACGCGTGACATCCACTCTGATGACATCGTGGTGACGGTAGGCGTCCGCGTGCTGATAAACAGCGTGGCTTCACCCGGCTCGGCGGCGATCGCCTTTGCCACCAGCGCAATAGCCGGATCGTTGCCATAGCGTCGCTGCAGCGCCTGCATCAACAGGGGCTGGGGCTCCACCGCCACGACCCTTGCGCCCAGCGTCCGCCAGGCCTGCACCCGGTTGCCCACGTGGGCGCCGATATCGAAACACAGATCATCGCGCCCGATAAACTGTGCATAACAGCGTTGCATGCGACGTTGGCGGCCGGGAATGCCGTAATACATCAACAGGGAGCGCCATAATCCGAGCCGTTCGCGCCAGCGGGTACCTGCCATCAGTTTTGTGTCTCCAGCGATCCGGAAAAAGCCGCTATAAAGCGGTCCCGCAGACGGTCCATACGCCAGACGGGGGCGTTGCGATCCGGCAGCATGCCGGGCTGCCAGTGCCAGCTGTCGATGGCCTCAGTCATTGCCGGGTCCTTTGCAATCAGGTGCACCGGGACGTCCCGGTTAGCCTTGTCGCCCGATACCATTGGCGCCGTTTGATGGTCACCCAGCAACAGCAGCACCAGATTCTCGTCACCGTATTCCTCAAGATAGGCAACCAGGACCTGCAGCATGTATTCAATCGAGCGACGGTAGTGGTCGCGTATTGTCTGCAGGTCGCTCCACACCTGCTCGGGCGTGGGCCCCGCCTGCGCCTGAGCATCGAATACCCGGCCGTCGCGTACCTCATCCCAGGGGACCAGTTGGGCTATCGGGGTCCAGGGTGCATGCGATGAGATCAGGGCGATCTCGGCCATCAGGGGTTGTCGATCCTTCTTGTCCCGTTCCCGTGCCTGCAAAGTGGACCAGACGTACTGATCGGGCATGGTCACCCAGTTGAACGGCAGTCCCTCGTAGCCGAAATTGCCGGCGTTGTAGACCTGATCATAGCCATAATACGCGCCCTCCGGCCAGGCCATGCTGATGGCGGGTAGGGCGGCGACGCTGCGCCACCCGGCTTCGCGGAACAGCCGGTTCAGCGCAACCCGATCACTGACGAGCAGGCTCCGGTAGCGGGTTTCACTGTCAATCCATGCCCCGGACAGGAGCGTGGCATGCGCCAGCCAGCTCTGGCCACCGACGACCGGAGCCGTGAGAAAGGCGCTGCGCATGTGAAAACCCGCCGCGTCGAGTGACTCTTCGGCGCGCGACAGGCTGGCCCCTATCGACGTCGAAAAATGAGGCTGTTCCAATAAAGCCCGCCCGTAGGATTCTGCGAAAACAATAAAGACATCTTTGCCTTCTAGCCTTGAGAACAGGGAGTCGGCGCCTTGCCCGGCCACGGGATCATCGCCGACTGTCGCCGCGAACGCGCGCATATCGTGAAGGCTGTTCACGGTGTCCCGGGCGTGCTGGATGAGTTGCTGAGAAGTAAAAGAATCGGCCCGTGGTGACCCTCCGGTCGTTTTCAGCATCCCCCAGCTAATCAGCAGGATCAGTAGCGTCGCTGTGGAGCGGCGTGGCTTCCGGTGCAGGGCCCGCTGCAGGTGTCCCAGTACCAGCAAGGCCAGCCAGGCCAGCAGGAGCGTCAGCAGCACCACGGACAACCCGGCCAGGATAGCGGTCAGCGTGTTCGTTGCAGCGCTCAGCAATCGACCGGCGTCCGCCAGCAGATGGCTGTCGAATATCAGGTTGAAGCGACGGCCAAAGATCTCATGGGTAATCAGGTCGGCGATCCGCAGAATCACAGCGAGGCCGAGAAACAATGCCAGGAGGATTCGAACGGCGTTGCCGGGGCGACCGGGAATGAGGAGCAACAGGCCCATCACGACCAGCTCCAGCGGGAAAACACGAAACGCTTCGCCGGTGATCCAGTCCAGCCGGTTCGGCAGAACCAGAACCAAAAAGACGCCTAGAATGGCCGTGGCAGTGATCAGGCCTTTCACGAATGGCCCGATGTGGTGACCTGTGTGAGCGTGTGTTCGGCAAGTCCGACGCCCGCCTCGCTGAAGGTCAGGTAGGCGTGATCCGCGCCAGCTTTCTGGATAGTATCCGCCTCATCCCGAAACGCGGTATGGGCGACAATAAGACCGCTGAAGCCGCGCTTGCGCAGGTTCCGCGTGGCGAGGAGCTTGGCCTCGATATCATTCATTGCCAGTATGACCGCCTTGACCTCCGGCATTGCCAGGCGCTCCCAGAATACCGGATCTTCGGCATCGGCATAGAATACACGGCGGTCTTTTTCGAGGTGCTCCTGCATCTTGGACGGATCCGAGTCCAGGCCGACCAGGTGCGGCTCGATGGAACGCAGATGCTCGTAGGCCGCGGTTCCCGTGCGTCCCATGCCCATGATCAGAATGCGCGCGTCCTCCAATGTTATCGGCTGTTCATCCGGGTGACGCAGATTACGTTCGAAGGGTGACAGTCGGTCTGCCAGCGATTCATACAGGGGATGGGCAATCCGGTTTAGCGGCGCGGAGATAACAAATGAAAACGCAACGGTCAACGCCAGCGGCACCATCCACTCGGGCAGGACTACGCTGGCGACAATGAGACCGAACTCGCTGTAGTTGGTCAGGCTCAGGCCGGCGAGAAAGGCACTGCGCGAGCGCAGGCGGAACAACAGCAGAATCAGGAAGAACAGCACGCCCTTGAGGGGCAGGACCAGCGACAGAACCAGCGCCATGATCAGGGCCTGTCCGCCGGGCAGTCCGCCGATACCGATCTGCAGAAAGAATCCCACCAGGAAGATTTCCTTGATGCCCCAGAGCGAGTCCGATAGCTCCTTGGCCCGCGGATGGTTGGCCAGCAGGGCACCAAACAGCAGGGCGCCGAGCTCGGCGCTCAGGCCGACGGACTCGAAACCGTAGCCACCGGCTGCCAGCGCCAGTAGCAGGCCGAACAAGAGCATGAGTTCCTCGTGTCCGCTGGAGTCCAGCAGGCGATACAGCAGCGGGCGCAACAGCGGCATAAGGAAGACCACGAGTGCCCATGCGGATGGCGACGTGCCGCCCGCGAGGCTCATGACCAGCAGCGCAATCAGGTCCTGAACAATCAGGATGCCGATCGCGACGCGGCCATGAAAGGCACGCAGCTCTTTTTTTGCCTCCAGCACCTTGGCCGCGAGCACGGTGCTGGAAAACGACAGCGCGATTGCAAGCAGCAAGGACGTGCGCAGATCCAGATCCGCCAGCAGCCAGAGCGCCGGGGTGAAAATGCCGGCGCTGATGGCAAAGTGCAGCAGTCCGCCGCCGATGACCTCCGGTCGAATCAGGCTTTTCAGCTTTAGTTTCAGGCCAACCGTAAACAGCAGAAGCAGGACGCCCAGGTGAGCGATGTGTTCCAGAATAACGCCGTTTTCCAATGGTATTTCAAGAACATTTCCCGCGGCGCTGAGAGCAAATCCGGCTGCCAAATAACCGACCAGCGGGGGCAGTCCGATCATGCGCACCAGCATCCCGAGCGTGAAGGCGAAGGTGAGCCAGACAGCTTCAATCATCATTTGTGAGCATTCCCAGTGATGTTGCTGCATACAACGTAGCGATTAATCGGGCTGTTATCACCTGCAATTTTCAATTGCCGCCAGCGTACTTCGCTCTTTGTGGCCTTGAAGTCGGAATTTGTTGAAGGTGTCTGGGAGACGGCCTCATCGGCGCCCGCAGCATGAGCTGATAGTCACGGCG
>JBHEPQ010000130.1:0-3113 GCA_046260215.1 Chromatocurvus sp. | reverse complement strand
GGAGGGGTGGCTCGGGGAATTGCTCGCGCCTCTTCCAGTGTCCGGACCATCAGTGAGTCAACGTCGCCCGGAAGCGGACACGCTCGCTGTTTCCACTGCGGCCGAGTGGCCCACACCGGACCAGATGGAAGACTGGTATCAGCACCTGCGCCGAATATTTCAACGCATGGATGACTCGATCGAGGAGTGCTGACCCCGAGTTGGCGGCCGTGGTTGCACACTGTTACCATGAATCTCCGAAGCGAATGCGAGGGTATCCGGGTGACCACAGCTCTTCTGGAAATTGTCGATCTGGGAAATGGCGAGGTCGTGCTTCAGCGCGCAGACGACGCCTCCCGACCTCTATTGCGAATCCAGTTTTCTGAAGAGTCGCGCCATTACGTACTGGATAATTGCCTGGAGGTAGCCAAAGCAATGATCCAGGCCGGAATTGAAGTGACGGCCGAGATAACCGAGCAGGGCGAAGTGGAAATTGAGGAAGAAGTGAGCCACGCTGAAACATCGCCACGCACGCTGCACTGATTTTACAGCATGCTGCTCACGCCATGGTTCGACGCACAACACCGACGCTCAGCCCCTCAATCGCAAACGCCGTGTCGCGCAGGTCGACGGCGATAGGATCGTAAGCAGGGTTTTCTGCCTCAAGATGTACCAGATGCTGCGCGGCACCACGCCGCAGGCGTTTTACCGTCACTTCATCCTCAATGCGTGCCACAACAATTGCGCCCGTTCGCGCCTCGGGTGTGCTGTGCACGGCCAGTAGATCGCCATCGTGTATCCCGGCATTGATCATGCTGTCCCCTGATACGCGAAGAAAGTAGTCGGCGGCTGGTTTGAAGAAAGTGCCGGCCAGTTCGCAGTAATCCTCGATATTGGCTTCGGCCAGTACCGGCGCACCCGCCGCCACCCGCCCGATAATGGGCAGACCCCTGCTCTCAGGAAGTCGGATGCCGCGTGATGCGCCCGGTATCATTTCGATAGCGCCCTTGCGCGCAAGCGCCTTCAGGTGTTCCTCGGCGGCGTTCGCCGACCTGAACCCCAGCCGGCGGGCGATGTCGACCCGCGTCGGCGGGTAACCGGTGTCGTCTATGTACTCGCGTACCAATGCGAGCACCTGTTCCTGTCTGGCGGTCAACTTGAGCATGGCAAAGGCCTGTCTATCTATACAGTACCTGTATTATATACAGTCCCTGCGGACGTGCAAGCGCGCGCAGCCCAGTGTTGGCTCAGAAATCCTCGACGCCCCACATGGTGTCCGGCTCAATGCTGTTCAGCGGATTTCCCCAGTCCTGCGGGTGAAACGGCAGATCGGGGTCAATGCCATCCTCGTCGCTGAGTTCGAAAGCGCTGCGCCAGTCTTCCGGCTCCGCGGCGGGGGCGAGTGCCAGGGCAGCCCAGACCTCCGCTTCGTACTCGGCGATTTCACCGTCCAGGTACTGCACTTCCGCCGTTTCTGCCTCATCATCCCGGGCGACTACCTCAAATAATTCACCGGTCTCAAGATCCCGGTACCAGCGGCCGATCAGAGGTCGTTGCATTGCCATGGTGGCCCCTCCTGCAGTGGCTATGTTCTTTAACACTAGCACTCAACCCGCGCCTGTCCAGTGACTTCCCGGGGGCCTAATAAAAACCTGTGCCGATGCTAAAAAACACGCCGAGCCAGGAATTGGCAGCCCTATCAAGCTGTTGTGAAAAGCTTTTACAATAACGTGACGGATTGTGGAGGCGTTATATATGAAAACACACGGTTCAGAGCAACCCGAAAGGCGCAATCGGTCTAACCGGAGGCCCTTTGTGGGCATGCCCAGCGCGTGAAGCGGCTGGCCATCCTGGGAGGAACCGGCGTCGATCAGCTGCAGGGCTTTACGCCGGAGTCACATCACACGGTCGATACGCCGTTCGGCGCTGTCTCCGCCGCGATTGAATCGGGGCGGGTGAACGGCATGGACGTGGCGTTTCTGCAGCGCCACGGTCAACCGAGGTCGCTTCCTCCGCATCGTATCAATTACCAGGCCAATATCTGGGCGCTACAGCATATCGGTATCACCCACGTCGTGGCGCTGAATGCGGTCGGGGGTATCGGCCCCGGACTGACTCCGGGTACTCTCGTGATTCCGGATCAGATTATCGATTACACCTCGGGCAGGGCGCATACTTTCAACGAGGGCGGCGACTCTCCACCGCAGCATGTTGACTTCAGCGAGCCCTACAGTGCCCACCTGCGGCAGGCACTGCTGCGCGCGTGTGCCGAAGCTGGCGAAAGAGCAACCAGGGGTGGCGTCATGGCTGTGACACAGGGGCCGCGCCTCGAAACGGCGGCCGAAGTGCGGCGTCTGCAGCGCGATGGCTGCGATGTGGTTGGAATGACGGGGATGCCTGAGGCTTCACTCGCCCGTGAACTGGGACTGCACTATGCCTCACTCAGCATGGTGGTGAACGCCGCGGCAGGCCTGGGTGATGCCCCTATCACGCTGGAGGCCATAATGGCGCACCTAAATACCGCGGCAGCGGCCTCGGCGCGCGTTATTTCCGCGCTGGTGACGGACGCCTATTTTTCGGACGGGGTGCCTGTCGGCGGGTAGGCAACGTTGTGTCGATCCTCCCAGGCCTGGTCCCGGGTCTCAAGGTACATCCGCCGCAGGTCAGGTTCCTCCATCGGCGTTAATTTTATCAGTACGCCGACGACCGGATGATCCAGGTAATGAAGCTCTCCGCTGCGCATGCGTCGGCTTTGCTCCAGCAATATGGCGTGGCCACCTGGATAGCCGCTGTCGATACCGTTTTCCACCACCCCGGATTCCGGTGGAAGCTGCACACTGGCGTCCGGGCGGGTCACTTCAATGCCCGGTGGACGGCGTGTCTCTGCTAGCCACCGCCGGTCATCCAGTGTCGGTATAGTGAATTCGACTGAGGAGGGAGATAGCGGTGGGTCGGGCATGCGCCATTCGGGATGCAGGTAATCACCCTGGGTGTTGAGCCAGAGCCGGGTGCGGAGATGGAGATAACGCGACCGATGCAGGGTGATACTGCCCTGCAGCGACGGCCACGCAGTGACATCCGGGTCCCCGGATCGGTCGAGAATGATTGAGCTGGCGTTGTCTTGTGCGACTACG
>JBHEPQ010000220.1:0-6389 GCA_046260215.1 Chromatocurvus sp. | reverse complement strand
CTTCATCAGTGGACTCATCCTTCTTTTCGAGCGCCCTATCCGCGTTGGGGACATCATTACCGCGGGCGGTGGCGATGGCACTGTCACGAAAATCAACGCCAGGGCCACGGTGATCGAATCCTTCGAGGGCAAAGAGCTTATGGTCCCTAACAAGGAGCTGATTACCAGCGTCGTCACAAACTGGTCGCTGTCGACATCCAATCTGCGGGTGGTGATTGCTGTGCGTGTCGCTTACGGCTCGGACGTCGGCAAGGCGATGGACCTATTGATCGAAGCTGCGCGGGACAACTCATCGGTTCTGGAGGATCCGGCGCCAACCGCGACCTTCGAGGAATTTGGCGACAGTGCGCTGGTGCTTTGGCTGCGCTGTTACGCAGATAAAGAGTACCCGCGGGTGTGGACAGAACTGCGCACCGCAATAAATGAGCGTTTCAACGCGGCGGGTATCAGCACGGCCTTTCCACAACGCGATGTGCACCTGGACGCGGACAGCCCGATTCCCGTGCGGGTCGTGAGCGGCCGCCCCGCGAATTCACCCCCGGAACGCTACTGAGCCCACACCGGGAGAAACGGGCACGACGGCAGGAGACGTCACGCGTGCCAGCTCCGCTCATCCTTTTCAATCAACAGCTCGCCTCTGGTCGGACCCCAGGAACCGGCCTGGTAAGGCTGCAGCTCCGAGGCGGCCGCCTGCCAGGCAGCAACCAGCTGATCACACCAGCGCCAGGATTCCTCAATTTCCTCACGGCCGACGAAGAGTGACTGGTCACCGGAGATCGCATCCAGGAGCAGGCGCTCATAGGCGTCGGGAATCCGATTGAGCTCTGAGGAATCGAGGAAGTCCAGATTCAGGTTCTTGCTCACCAGTCCCATCTTGTTGCGCAGGCTGTGCAGCTTGGAAACCATCTGCATCTCGATGCCCTCATTGGGCTGCAGGCGTATCACCAGGCTGTTCGGCACCTGGTTCCGACTTGCCCCGGCGAAGATATTATGCGGCAAGGCCTTGTAGGTAATCACGATCTCGGTGACTTTCTCGGGCATGCGTTTACCCGTGCGCAGGTAGAAAGGCACACCGGACCAGCGCCAGTTGTCGATAAAGATCTTCAGCGCGACATAGGTTTCCGTATCGCTGCCCTGCGCCGGACAATCTTCTTCCTCCAGGTAGCCGGGAACCGGTGTGCCCTGCAGAGACCCGGCCGTATATTGCCCGCGGACTACCTGATCGCGAACTTTATCCGTCTCGACCGGACGCAGGGCACGAACGATCTTGACCTTCTCGTCGCGGATACTGTTCGCTGTCATTGCGTTGGGAGGCTCCATGGCGACCAGGCAGAGCAACTGCATCAGGTGGTTCTGCACCATGTCCCGCAGCTGGCCGACGCCGTCGTAATAGGACCACCGGCCTTCGATGCCGATCGGTTCCGCGCAGGTGATCTGCACATGGTCTATGCAGCTCTGGTCCCACTGGGCGTTGATAAACCGATTGCCGAAGCGAAGAACCAGCAGATTCTGCACCGTTTCCTTGCCAAGGTAATGATCGACCCGATAGATCGACGTCTCGGAAAAGAACCGGGCCACCGTATCATTTACCGCCTGACAGCTGGCCAGATCATGACCGATCGGCTTCTCGAGCATCAGGCGCCGGTCACCCTCAAGACAGCCCGCGGCCCCAAGCTGCTCACACACAGGGCCGAAAAGCGTCGGTGGCGTTGCCAGATACAACAGCGCCGGACGCTCTGGCGACAGGGCCCCGGCCAGGGAAACGTAGCCCTCCGCCTGCGTGAAGTCGATGCGGTAGTAAACGATCTTGTCGGCAAAGGCCTGCCAGTGCTCCGGGGTCCAGCGCGTGTTGTCGACGTGCCCGCGCAGGCGCTCTTTCATATCCGCCAGGAACTTTTCGAGGCTGATATCATCCCGGGCCAGGGCATGGATTCTAAAGCCCTCGGGCAGCAGTCCACAGTAATCAAGATGATACAGGGCGGGAAACAGCTTGCGTGCGGACAGATCGCCCCGGGCACCAAAGAGCAGAAGATCCATTCCCGGCGCTCCCTCCCCACCGCTCACGAAGCGACTCGCAGCGCGTCGATCCGGGCACAGGCCTCCGCGGCCAGGCGGCTGATGCCGACCCAGTCCCCCGCATCCAGCAATGACGAGGGCGTAAGCCAGCTGCCACCGACCGTGATCACATTGTCCAGCTTAATATACTGATCCAGGTTGTGCAGCCCGATTCCGCCCGTCGGACAGAAGGCGACGCCCGGGAACGGGCCACCCAGCGCCTTGAGCGCTGCACTGCCCCCCGATGACTCGGCAGGGAAGAACTTCAGGCAGTCCAGCCCCGCATCGAGAGCCTGCATCAGCTCGCTGGCCGTTGCCACGCCCGGTATGAGTGGCGTTTTACAGCCGTCAGCCGCTGCCAGCAGATTGCCCGTCAGGCCCGGCGTGATAACAAACGCGCTTCCCGCGCGCAGGGCGGCTTCAAACTGCGGGGCATTGGTAACCGTGCCGGCACCGACAATCGCCTCGGGCACTTCCTCGCGAATGGCGGCGATGGCCGGCAACCCCGCGGGGCTGCGCAGGGTGACCTCGAGTACCGGGATGCCGCCTCGCACAAGAGCACGCGCCAGGGGCACCGCCTGCTCCTCTGTTTCCAGTGTCAGCACGGGAATCACCGGTGCCCGCCCCAGGATCATTCTGGCGTCAGTCATTTCTAGCATCCGCTCTGAAGAAATTTGAGAGCACCGAAAAGACCGGCGTTCTCCCGGGTAACAACGCGCGTCGGTATATCGCTCAGATAATCACGAAACCGACCCTTGGTCAGGAAGCGCTCACGGAATTCACTGCGGCGCAGAAACGGGAGCACCCGGGGCGCGATCCCACCCGTAATGTAGATCCCGCCGTGGGCTCCGACCGTGAGCGCAAGATTGCCGGCCACACCCCCCAGTACCCGGCAGAAAACTGCCAGCGTCTCCACGGCCACCGGGTCGTCGCCCGCGAGCGCCGCAGCGCTGATGTCGGCGGGGGTTGCCTGGCGCCGCGGTACGCCGCGTCGCTGCGTAAGAGCCCAGTAGATGTTCTGGATACCGGCACCCGAGAGAACGCGCTCCGCCGACACGCGCCGATAGCGACTCAGTAGCAATCGCAGTATTTCAAGCTCCTCGTCGCCCACGGGACTGAAGTCAACGTGGCCGCCCTCCCCCGCAAGGACCCTGGCACCATCCCTGCCGGGGAGCACCGTACAGACGCCGAGCCCGGTACCCGGCCCGATCACGCCCAGGGGCTTGCCGGGGCGGGCCGCGCCGTCGCCAACCTGCTCCCAGTCATCTTCGTTGAAACCGGCCACCGCATGCCCCAGCGCCGCAAAATCGTTGATGACCTTGAGGCTTCTGACGCCGAGGGTAAACGCGAGATCCTTGCGGTCGATAACCCAGTCGCTGTTGGTAAAGGTTACCACGGCACGGTCAACAGGGCAGGCCACGGCCAGACAGGCGGCATCGGGTTGCGGCGCCCACTGTCCGGAGGCTTCTACCCGGGACAGATAGCTGCGCAGGGCGGCCGTAAACGTTGGATGATCAGCAACAAAGATCGTTGCTATCTCGCATAACTCGCCGCTGACCGGGTCACCGACAGCGAAGCGCGCGTTGGTCCCGCCGATGTCTGCCAGAAGATACCAGGAACGCGGCGTATTCAAGGGCATACCACCATCACCCAGCCCCAGGGCCGCTTATACTTGCCGTTCGTTCAGAACAAAGCCGCCGTCCCTTAAGCCATGTGCGAAGGCGAAGTGGCTCACGAACGGTAAGTCGGGTACGAAGAAGTACAGCGCTTAGCGACGAGATGAACAGCAAAAGCATTATGATCATCGAGCGCCTCAATCTGTGCGCTTACAGCGTATTTATCAGATAGAAAATCGGCGAACCTCTCAACAGGTATTCATCTTTTTGGCGCGCCCAGCAGGATTCGAACCTGCGACAACCGGCTTAGAAGGCCGATGCTCTATCCAGCTGAGCTATGGGCGCACGCGTATAGTCTAACGTGCCGCAGGCTGCACGGAAACGTTACCAACTGAAAATAAATGGCGTTGATGAACTACGGTCTGAAGGTGGGGTGGCCGACGGGTCTTGAACCCGCTACCTCCGGAGTCACAATCCGGTGCTCTACCCGGTGAGCTACGGCCACCATTGACAGGGTTGCAAGCAAAACCGCTTTTCAAGGCTGAAAAGTGGTCGGGGTAGAGAGATTCGAACTCCCGACATCCTGCTCCCAAAGCAGGCGCGCTACCAGACTGCGCTATACCCCGAATAACCTGCGTACCGAAATGACAACCCTTGTGCAGGAGCCCGCATAATACGCAGAGGCCCCGGCAAAATCAACGCTATGAAGTCCCTGCTCATCTTTTACTGCGTTCGCTGCAGTGAAGCGCGCGGGTCAACTACCCCGCCGCCATAGCGTGCCCTCGGGGGTGTCCTCGAGCGTGATGCCCGCCGCACCGAGTTGCTCACGTATCGCGTCGGCGCGCGCATAATCGCGCTCTCGCTTGGCGCTGCGGCGCTGCTCGATAAGCGTGTCTATTGCCTCTGCGTCCAGCTCACCAGCCGCCGCCTCTGCCTGCAGCCAGTCGGACGGTGTGGACTGCAATATGCCGAGCATGTCAGCGACCGCGAGAAAACGCGACTTGAGCACCGGTCTGTCTGACGCCGGCGCCTTGTGCAGTGCCTTTGCCAGAGCGTGAAGCTCCGCCAGCGCCTGCGGCGTGTTCAGATCGTCCTCGAGTGCCGCAAAGGCGGGCTCATTGGTCACGTCGATTTCTCCCCGGGGCTCAACTTCTTCAACGCCGCGAAGCGTCGAATAAAAGCTGTCCAGAGTCTGACCGGCCTGCTCCAGCAGATTGACGGAAAAATTCAGGGGCGAGCGATAGTGGGCTGTCAGCAAGGCCAGTCGAAGCACCTCACCCCGATAGTGCTGCAGCAGATCCCGAACGCTGCGCACGTTGCCCAGCGATTTCGACATCTTTTCACCGTCGATGTCGACATAGGCATTGTGCAGCCAGTAGCGCACGAACTCACCGTCGTGGCTGCAGCGGCTCTGTGCAATCTCGTTTTCGTGATGCGGGAAAATCAGGTCACGGCCGCCCCCATGAATGTCGATGCTGTCGCCGAGGTGCTCACGTATCATTGCCGAACACTCGAGGTGCCAGCCCGGGCGTCCACGTCCCCAGGGGCTGTCCCAGCCGGGCTCATCGTCAGCGGCCGGTTTCCAGAGCACGAAATCCCCCGGATGACGTTTATAGTCAGCGACCTCAACCCGGGCGCCGGCGAGCATGTCCTCGAGCCTGCGACCGGACAGTGCGCCGTATTCGGGCATGGACTCGACGGCAAACAGCACATGTCCCGCGGCCACGTAGGCATGCCCCCGATCGATCAACTGCGCTGTCAGGCGGACCATGGCGTCGATGTTGTGGGTCGCGTGGGGCTCAAGGCTGGGCGGTAGAGTGTTCAGCGCGGCCATGTCCTGGCGGTAACTGGCCGTATAGTCCTCGGTTATCGAGGCGATGGTTCTGCCGCTTTCGCGCGCGGCCTGAATTATCTTGTCATCGACATCCGTGATATTGCGGGCATAGGTCACCGAAGCGTAGCGCTGGCGCAGAATGCGAAAAAGCATATCGAACACGACAACGGGGCGCGCGTTGCCGATGTGCGCCAGGTTATAGACTGTCGGTCCGCACACGTACATGGTGACGGTATCGGCGACCTGTGGCTCGAATGTTTCTTTTTCACCGCTCAGCGTGTTGTGCAGACGCAGGCTCATCCCGCGGACCCGGCGTTTTCCCATACATCCCGAAGACCGATGGTCAGGTTGTAGACAGGCTTTTCGCGGGTGTGATCAGCGCTGTCGGCAACAAAGTAGCCCTCGCGCTCAAACTGAAAGCGCTGTCCCGGCACGGCCTCCACCAGCGAAGGTTCGATCAATGCGCAGTCGACGATACGCAGCGACGCGGGGTTTAACTGCGCCATGAAGTCGGTATCGCCCCGATCCGGGGCCGGGTGCTGAAAGAGCCTGTCATAAAGCCTGACCGTCGCCTGCCGCCCCCCGCGGGCGCATACCCAATGGATCACGCCCTTGGGTTTGACGCCGTCTGCCGGGTCATTGCCCACCGTGTCCGGAATGGCAACCGCATGCACCTCGGTCACCTCACCGGACGCATTCTTCACGACGTCGTGCGCCTCTATGACGCAGGCGCTGCGCAGGCGCACGCGCTTGCCCAGCACCAGCCGCTTGTACTTTTTATTGGCCTCCTCGCGAAAATCCGCGGCGACGATATAAATCTCCCGGGAAAACGGCAATTGCCGGTTGCCGAGCGCGGCATTGGCCGGATGCTTCGGCGCGACGAG
>JBHEPQ010000070.1:0-6092 GCA_046260215.1 Chromatocurvus sp. | reverse complement strand
GCTCAAGTATTATCTGACTCACTGCCGTGGCAGTCGCGAAGAGGATGTCTGTCGCTTCCTGCTGACCGCGGGCGCCATCGGCATTCTGTACAAGATCAATGCGTCGATCTCCGGGGCGGAGGTGGGCTGTCAGGGAGAGGTGGGCTCTGCCTGCTCCATGGCCGCCGGTGCCCTGGCGGACGCGCTGGGCGGCACACCCGAGCAGGTCGAGAACGCGGCAGAGATCGCCATGGAGCACAATCTCGGTCTCACATGTGACCCGGTGGGCGGTCTTGTTCAGGTGCCCTGTATTGAGCGCAATGCCATGGGGGCGATAAAGGCCATCAGTGCCGCGCGCATGGCGATGCGCGGCAGCGGTGAGCATTACGTGTCACTCGACCAGGTGATCAAGACCATGCGCGACACCGGTCGCGACATGCAGGACAAGTACAAGGAGACGGCGCGCGGTGGCCTCGCCGTCAATGTCCTCGAGGTGCCGGTGAATATCGTCGACTGCTAGCGACGCAGCCCCAGGGCGGCCAGTAAGGTAATAAAAGACTCGAATGCTATCGCGCCGTAGGTGTAAGCCGAGAGGTCGCCGCTGGCGGTGATCGCGTGATAACTGCGCCCTACCGCCAGCAGGCCGATGCCAAGCAGCAGTGCCCACAGGCCCGCTCTTCGGTAATCAGGCTGCCAGGCGGCGAGCAGGCAGAACACGCCGAATCCGGTCTGGAAACCACCGTACATGGCGCCGACTTCGGCGATGGCGTCCGCATTCTGCATCGACAGGCCGGCGGCGCCGGCGGCAATGCCGGGGCTCAGCAGGCAAACCAGGCCATAGGCGGTAAACGTGGCTCCCGCAAGATACAGTACAAATCTAGCCATGGGGTTCCTCCGGCGCATTGTTCTGCGACTTGATGCCAGGGCCGTTAGCGGCCCTGGGTACAGCGTGCCCCTCAGATGTTGACAGATAGTTGCCCGCTCTGGAGCTCAGCCAGTAAAACAGAGCGCCGCTGACAACGATTGCGAGGCTGATCATCGCTTCCACGGGGCGCTGCAGCACGATGTATATCAGGGTCCACCCGGTAATGCCAAGGAAGATCAGCGGCGGCAGGGGGTATAGACGTATGCGGAAGGGGCGGGGCACGTCGCGGCGGCGAGCGCGGAGAACAAAAACGCCCGCCACGGTGAAGAAGGTATTCAGTGCCATGGTCGCCCCGGAAAATACCAGTATACGATCGAATGATGCGCTCCACAGAAAAATCAGCGCAATGCCCGCCTGGACGCTTACCGCCAGTGCCGGTATGCCGTCGCGGTTGACTCCGGAGAGGCGCCTGAATACCGGAAAATCCTCGCCAATGGATTGCAGTACCCTCGGTCCGGCAAGGATCATGGCGCTGACGGTGGATATGAGAAGCAGCGCCAACAGGATGCCCATGATCGTCGCGCCGGCGTCGCCAAAGGCATAGGTGGCTGCCACGTAGCCCACCTCCACCTTGCCAACCATGGCATCCATCGGGGCGACGGACAGGAACACGTAGTTCAGTACCAGGTACGAGACACAGACCAGCGCGGTGCTCGCTATCAGAACCCGGGGCAGGTTGCGGCTTGGGTTCTCCAGCTCCCCGGTGATATAGGTCGCCGCGTTCCACCCGGAATAGGCGTAGTTCACATAGATCAGTGATACGGCGAAGGCACCACTGAACAACAGCGCCCCATCGCCCGGCGATGGCGCGAATGTCGTCAGCTGCCCGCTGTCGTTGGACAGCAGTGCCGCTGCCGAGAAGCCGAGTATCAATAGAAGCTTGAGCAGGGTAAGCCAGCGTTGCGTGCCGCCGCTGCCCCGGTGGCTGCTGCAGTGGGCGACCGTGAGTACAACAATGACGCCGCTAGCCAGCCAGATGGCGGACAAGGCGGGAAATACCGCGGACAGGTAACTGCCGAACGTCATCGCCGCCAGTGCGGTAGGCGCGGCGAAACCGACCGTTGCCGAAACCCAGCCGGAAATAAAGCCCGCCATGGGGTGGTAGATCTGTCCCAGAAAGTTGTACTCGCCACCCGAGCGCGGCAGTGCGGCGCCAAGTTCGGCGTAGCACATCGCGCCACACAGGGCGGACAGCCCGCCGACGGCCCACAGCGCCAGCAGCACCGGTGCCGACTGTATTTCCACGAGTTGAAAACCCAGGCTGGTAAAGACACCGGTGCCGATCATGTTGGCGATAACAATGGCGGCGGCGACAGACGGCTTAAACGATGACATGCGGCATTTTTCTTTGTTGTCGGCCGGGATGCAAGTGAAATGATCCCTACCGAAATGATTCCCACAAGAATAAGCGCGTACGGTCTCTAAAGGACGCTACTGGAACCAAGGGGCACCTAGAGGCGCCGCCGGATCGGACAGCTTCACGGCGCTTTTTCTGGATAGTGTGTATATCGGTCGACGCGCAGCCCTCTATTGACACCTGAGTGAACGCTGCCTAAACTCCGCGCCTCTTGACGGTTGTCGGCGTCCTTTGCGGCACAATGTCAAAGTGTTTCGGGGCCATAGCTCAGCTGGGAGAGCGCAACACTGGCAGTGTTGAGGTCAGCGGTTCGATCCCGCTTGGCTCCACCAATAAAATCAAGCACTTAGAGCTAGATGTCTACGCAAGGCTGTGAGATTTAGGAAAATAGGTACCTTAATAGGTACCAAAATTTATTACTCTTCCCATGCTGACTGAGCAGCGACGGTCCACTACCTCGCGATATCCGCGAGCGGTGGCGAAATGTGGAAACATCAAGCGCCTGGGAATTGCAGAACACATCAACCGAAGCGGACAAACGGTCTGTGGGCATGTCAGCCAGCGTGGCCGGTCTACATCTCAAGTTTCAAGACTGCGCGACGCGGCCGCAACCTGCGCACTGGCAAGATCTTTGGCGCCACAGGGATTAGGTGGACCTCTATGCCACCCTCTGCACTAAACCCATCTAGCGAGTGAACGTAGGCAAGCCCTGCCGACTCCGTGGTCCGCCAGCCAATGGTGCGATAGTCTTAGCCTTGAAGTACCGAACATCGCGGCGAAATCCATGGATGTTCCGATCGCAGCAGGTACTCGAACGAGCGTCGCTTTCATACATGGGCACAACCATGCTGCTCAGCGAAGCGGATGGATCAAGCGTACCACCGGCTATGGTCTGCGCTGTAATTTCAGGTTTGGGTAATCACCATCTCTGCCGCGATCGTTTGCACGCAACGCCTGTCGCGCGCCGATACGTTTAAGGCCATCACCTTGTTGCGGCCGAGCAGAGCAGTAAATTTCAGCTAACCTTCGAGCAGGTGTCACCAAATGGACATGATGCTTTGCGAGAGTAAGGACACTATGTTTTCGGGCCAAAGAGGGTGTTAATCATGACATCGTGTACTTCAAGAATACTGCTGCTCGCCATCGGTCTTGCGGGCTGCAACATGTCCTTCGGACAAGCGGCCGGCGTACGCAGCGTTTCCAACGAACAAGCGGTCGGCATACCCAGCGTTTACAGTCAGCTCGCTTCAGATGAGCAGGGGTTGTATCTGGAAGGAAGTGAAGGGGAGAAATTCTACGAAATCGAGCGCCCGTCGATTTTGACGCTAAAAAATCTTCGGGGCAGTCCTCGAGGTACGAAAACCGGATTAGCGTTTGACTTCGGGGAGACCCTCCCCACAGGTACGATGTATTACGGGTTTATTCCCTATGGCGATTCCAGGCATCCACTGCCCGTTTTTTTCAAGTCGGTAGCGACAATTTCAGGGGGCAAGGCAAGCATCAATATCTCCGAGCTGGATGGGCGCTACGACATGATCGGTTGGGAGGAAAGCGAAAAAGGTACCATCGGCTATCGCATACTCAACAGTGAGGGAAGCCTGCTATACGACGGTAAAATTTCGTTTAAAGGAAATGGTCCTTTTGAGATTGACCAGACGCTGGTTGAGGGCCCTTTCGTTGATGATGTGCAGCCAGACGGGGCATTCATTTCTTTTACCGCCAACATGCCAGTCCCCGCCAGAGTAATGGTAGGCGAGCAAGCGTTTGAGAGTACAGACGACGCTCTGCACCATGAAATCAAGGTCAGTGGGCTGGCGCCAGCCACTACCTACGATTACACGGTGTTTTACGGCGAAAACCAGCAAAGCTACAGTTTTAAGACTGCACCAGCCCCCGGTAGTCGCAGCAGATTTACTTTCGCATACGCCAGCGATTCCAGAAGCGGGAGGGGTGGTGGAGAACGGGACGTTTACGGGGTCAACGCCTACATAATGAATAAGATAATGGCGCTGGCTACCCAGGAGGGCGCCTCTTTCCTTCAGTTTACCGGCGATCTGGTGGACGGGTATGTCACCGATCCCAATGCTATGGCATTGCAGTTGGCTAACTGGAAAGCAGCTGTTGCCCCTTATGCTCACTACATGCCGATTTATGAGGGAATGGGCAACCATGAAGCGCTCTTACGCGCTTTTGACGATGGCAGCCGGTACGGCATAACGATAGATCGGTTTCCTTTTGCAACAGAGTCGGCAGAGGCCGTTTTTGCTCGCAACTTTACAAATCCTGTCAATGGGCCTGCCAGTGAAGACGGCGCCAGCTACGACCCCAATCCAGACACACAGGATTTCCCGAGCTATCAGGAAAATGTGTTTTATTACACGTATGACAACGTCGCTGTGGTGGTGCTGAATTCCGATTATTTTTATGCCCCCAGTACTGAAAAAATTCCCCTGAGCAGCGGTGGCGTGCATGGCTACATTATGGATCAGCAACTGGCGTGGTTCGGCCAGACAATGGAAAAGCTTGAGGCCGACGACAATATCGACCATATTTTTATGACGACCCACACTCCGTTTTTCCCGAATGGAGGGCATGTACAAGATGATATGTGGTACCACGGCAATAACGAGGTCCGCCCCTACGTAGCTGGTAAACCGCTTGATAAGGGTGTTATCGAGCGGCGCGACCAATTGCTCGATATTTTTGTGAATCAATCCGATAAAGGCCTGGCCTTGCTTACTGGCGATGAGCATAACTACTCGCTCACCACCATCTCACCAGAGATGCCCCGCTATCCGGCAGGCTATAAACCTGAGCAATTAGCACTGAAACGGACCATTTATCAGGTGAATAATGGAGCTGCCGGGGCACCTTACTATGCACAAGAGCAAACACCCTGGTCTGGGCATGTCAGCGGATTTACAACGCAAAACGCGCTGGTGCTTTTCCACATAGAAGGAGAGGAAGTTTTTATGGAAGTGCTTAACCCCAATACGCTCGAAACAGTATATGAAAAGCGGATGCGTTGATTTATGGGTCATTACATTGCTGCTTTTTTCAGAAATAACGGGCGAGGAGTCCTCTCATGTTGCGATTTCGGACCCGTGCCTGCGCAGAAAATGATGCAGTTATTCTTATAAGGCTGGCGGTTGGCCTGGCGGTATTCTTTCCGGAGGGCATCCAGAAGCTGTTATTTCCCGAGATACTCGGTGCGGGGAGATTCGTCGGCATCGGCATTCCCTGGCCTGAACTTTTCGGTCCCCTTGTTGGCGTAATAGAGGCAGTCTGCGGCTTGCTTATCATCATCGGCTTCATGACGCGATGGGCTGCGATGCCGCTGATCATTATTATGATCGTCGCGCTGATCACCACAAAATTTCCCATTCTCCTCGGCCATGACTGGTGGATTTTCAATGTGCGCGACCTCGACAGATACGGGTTCTGGAGTGCTCAGCATCAGGCAAGAACAGACATGGTCATGCTGTTCGGCAGCATCTATCTTCTGTTGGTTGGCAGTGGGCGATTCTCGATAGACAATCTGCTTCAGCAAAAAAATGAGCGCAGTGGTGCGGAGCACAATTCATAAAGACAAAAATCGCATGGATGACGTCGCTTCACGTCTGAGTCGCAAGCTGACGACATTCGATGCGGTGGTCATCGGCCTGGGCGCCATGATAGGCGCGGGCATCTTTGCGGTGCTCGGCCCTGCGGCACAGGTCGCCGGCAGTGGCCTGTTGCCCGCCCTGTTTCTGGCGGCCGCCCTGGCGTATTGCAACGCGGCCTCCTCGGCGCAGTTGGCGGCGCTGTATCCGAAATCGGGCGGGGCATATG
>JBHEPQ010000030.1:0-5029 GCA_046260215.1 Chromatocurvus sp. | reverse complement strand
GGTCGCGGAAACAGGCGTAGACTTTGGAGAAATTAAGATCACGTAAGGACGCGGATCATGCCCCATGTGGCGGCCAGGATGGTCAGCCGGGAGAGGGATGCTGGTCATTACCAGCGTCACCGGCCCGAGCAAACCCTTCTCCACCGGATTGTTGAGCAGCATTACCCGGTGTTCGCGGGCCACATGGCCGCGCAGGGCCGGCCACTGCCGGACTACGTGCAGAGGGAATTCGAGGACTACCTCAAATGCGGCCGTCTCGAGCACGGCTTTTTGCGGGTGCGCTGCGAGTCGTGTCACGCCGAGCACCTGGTCGCCTTCAGTTGTAAGCGCCGTGGTTTTTGCCCCAGTTGCGGGGTACGGCGCATGGCGGAAAGTGCCGCGCTGTTGGTCGATGAGGTCTTTCCCGAACAGCCGGTGCGCCAATGGGTGTTGAGTTTTCCGTTTCAACTGCGTTTTCTGTTCGCCAGCCGGCCGGCGCTCATGGGTCAGGTGCTCGGCATCGTCTACCGCTGCATTGCCACGCATCTGATCAAGAAAGCGGGCTTTACGAACAAGACCGCCCGCACTGGCGCGGCCACGCTGATCCAGCGTTTCGGCAGTGCGCTAAATCTCAACGTTCATTCCATATGCTGTTTCTCGATGGGGTGTATGTCGACCATCCAGACGGATCAACCCGGTTTCGCTGGGTGAAGGCGCCGACCGGTGCCGAACTCACGCAACTGGCGCACACCATTGCGCACCGTGTGGGTCGCTTTCTGGAACGGCAAGGCCTATTGGAACGAGACGCCGAGAATAGTTACCTCGCTGGGGATTCGGTGGACGATGACCCGCTGAATCAACTTCTGGGATCTTCCATCACCTATCGCATTGCCGTCGGCCCACAGGCGGGGCGCAAGGTGTTTACTTTACAAACCCTGCCGGCCTGCGATGAGCCATTCGATGTCGGGGTAGGGAAGGTGGCCGGGTTTTCGCTGCACGCTGGAGTGGCGGCCAGGGCCCAGGAACGCCAGAAGCTGGAACGGCTGTGCCGGTATATCTCAAGACCGGCCGTATCGGAAAAGCGCCTGTCGCTGACGCCCAATGGCAACATCCGTTACCAGCTCAAGACACCGTACCGGGACGGCACCACGCATGTGATCTTTGAGCCGCTGGATTTCATTGCCCGGCTGGCGGTGCTGGTGCCCAGGCCAAGAGTGAATCTCACTCGTTTTCATTGAGAGTCGTCTAACTTGCGTTCTCATTAGTATGATGCAAATCATGCCTTGATTTTCGGATGTAGTGTTAGTTTCTGCATACTCCCCTGAAGTCGGAGTGGCCAGGCTCGGACAGGCCTGACCCGGAAACCACGATATGGATAATAATTATAGTGGGAGAATAATGAATCATGAACCTTGCAGAGGTTGTCAGTCCTGAGGCGTTGGAGCGTTACCGTCAGCTTACCGCTCAGCAGATAGGCGTACTGTATCCGAGGGAATACCTCGCTGCGGGAAAAGTCTTCGTCTGCCTCAACGATGACGGTGAGATCGTGGGCGGCTACGCCGTGATTCTGGATCCACCGTTTCGCGCCATCGAGTCGATACCCAAGGCCGAGCGTTGGCGGGTTCTCGATGCCCTATGGGATGTCAGATTCCCGATTTGCGAGCTGACCGGCCTGTGGCTGGCCCCGGGTTACCGCGGATCGCGCCAGACCCTGGCGCTGTGGCGGCACATCAGCCTTGTGCCTCGCAGGTACCGTCGCCAGACAGTCGTGTATGCCTACAGCGCCGATAAGCCTGATCTCGGACGGCTCTATGGCAGTCTGGACTCCAGGGTGCTGTATCGGGGCATGACCGTGCAGCTGGAAGGCATGGCGGCACCGGGGTTCGAGTCGGTGGAAATGGCCTTCAGCGCGCGCACGGCGGACCATCTGGCGCATCGGCATCGGCGCATCTTCACACCCTCGGAGCCGGTCGCGGCACGGGCGCTCGTCGCCGGCTAGGCCTGCGACTCCTCGGGTGCTGCTGATGCAGGGCAGGGACTGCCTTTTTGTGGGTGTCGCACGCCGCTACCGGTGTGCAGCCGGAGGGTTCAAAGCTGTGCAAATGATGGCCGACAAACCATATCCCCGGACCGGCGAGTCCGGTCGCGCCGGGTCTTCGGCGTTCACTGCTGTATTCCCGCATGTACAGCCTGGCGTGCCGGCCGATATCGGCGGCTCCATGGCTTGCGAGTTGTTCGCCGGCGATGCGTTTGCCGCGTTTCCTCTGGTGAGCGATGCGGACGAGCCGGGCGTATCGTTGCGTTCGTATCTCAGCGGTGGCGCTGCGCCTGAAACCGCCAGCGCCTTTTTCCAGATATTTAGATGCGGATCACGCCGGTCATCGGCGCATCGATCCATCCAATACGGTGGTGAGTGAAATTGGCGCGCTCTGAGGCACACGAGACCGACTGGGTCGGGTCCTGGTTTGCGTTGTTGAAGGAGCGCGGTGGCAACGACCTGTTCACCATCGTCCGGTATAACGTGCGCACCGGGGAAACCGAGTATTTTGACCATTCGCATATCGAGGTGGACGGTATTGGCGGCATGATGAATACCGTCGAGCAGCGTGGCTATGTCGTTGACCCGCCGACGACCGTGGGCAGCGAACCCGGATGGGGTGAACTGCTGCGAAGCGCCGGCGCCTTCCGGCGTGCGATGCGTGCGTCAGCGCTGCCGTGGCGTTTGTCTGGCAGCGAACGTCACCCGACTCCGCACGACTTCGACTTCATCGTGCTGAACGAGGCGCAGACCCGTGACCTGAAAGCCTGGTTGCGCACGCAACGGTATTCACTCGCGGCCTATCTGCTCAGTCGGGTGCATGGCGTGCTCGCTCCGCACTACCTGCGCGAGGATGTCCCGGCGCGCTGGCTCTTTCCCCTCAATCTGCGCGGCCCGGTGCGACGCGCGGATCCGAAATCCAACCACTCGAGCGCTATCCCGCTCGTGTGTCGATTCCACACGACGCCCGATGAGCTGCGTGTGCAGATGCACCAGTGCCTGCGCGATAACCTGCACTGGTGGTCGTGGCGCGTGATGCACGTGGGCAGGATCATCGGTCTCAGGGGCATGCGCTGGCTGTCGCGCCGGGAGCAGCACCGCCGTGTATGGATGGGCTCCTTCACGTTCATAGGCGAGTGGCCACGGCGCGGCGGGGCACCGTTGTCGACGCCGGATGAGATCCTTGTCGGCGTTCCTCCCGGTAGCCCGGGCTATCCCATTGGTGTGGGGGCGAGCGTCTGGCACGGCCGCTTGTGTCTGGCACTCAAGCTGCATCCCATGATCGAGCACGACCAGTCCGCCGTGTCGGCCCGGCTTGCCGAGATACGCGCTGCGTTGTTGGCCGACGTGGCGCAGGGTGAGGGGCAATGAGACGCGCGTTGATCCGCCATGTGCGTGAGGTGTTCGTGCCGCCGCCGGGACGGGCGGCGGCCATCGATGGCTTGCGGGCGCTCGCCATTCTCATGGTTGTCGCCTTTCATTGCGTTTTTCTCGCGTACTATGTGCTCGATGGCAACGAGGCCGTGCGGCGTTATATCGAAGCGACTCCGGCCTGGCTCGTATGGGTCTGGAACGGTGACAAGGGTGTGGACCTGTTTTTTGTGTTGAGCGGGTTCCTTATATCGCGCGCATTACTACGCGAAATTGACGCGCATCAGAGAATCAACTACCGGCGCTTCATGGCCAACCGTCTATTGCGCATCGTCCCGCTTTATGTGGCTGTGCTGGCGCTGGGTGCCGCGGTCGGAATGCCGAACAGCGAGTACTTCTGGGCCAATCTGTTGTTCGTGAATAACTGGCTTGAGGTTGAACGGATGTTCATTCCATGGAGCTGGTCGGTAACGATCGAGATGCAGTTTTACCTGCTCGCGCCCCTGCTCGTCTGGGCGATTCACCACCGGGGGCAGGGCGCACCGGCCTGGCTGCTCGTGCTGATTCTGGCCGGTATGGTCGGCCGAGCAATGGTGTTTATGATTCATCCCGAGTATGCCTCGGCGACGCTGCACGATTCTCTGACCGGGAATCGTGCGCTTGGTGTTGAGGTTTGGGACGCGCTGTACGTGAATCTATACACGCGCGCGGGCCCGCTGCTGCTCGGCATGGCCGCCGCCTGGGTTGTCGAACGTCATGCCGGGTCGATCCGGGCGTTTTACGCGCGCCGACCGGGTGTCTTCAATGCGGCTGTTGTGGCTGCCCTGGCGTTGAGCACGCTCATGCTTTCCAGTGCGCTCACGTTGACAAGCGGCGAGAGTCTCGGCTCCGGACGCGTATTGATTGCGCTGCAGTGGATTGTCGGGCGTGACGTCTTCGCGCTTGGTATAGCGGTGATTCTCGTGGCGGCGTTCCTCGGGCTGGGCGTGGGGCGCTGGCTTGATTGGTTCTTGTCGGCCCGGATCTGGTTTCCGATTGCCCAGGTCTCGTACAGCATCTATTTTCTGCATATCTTCTTCGTAGGTGCGGCGTACCACCTGTTGTACGGCGGTGAACGCACCGCCGCGCTCGGGCTCGGCGAACTCGGTTTTGTGTTCGTGTTCACGCTGCTTGGTTCATTCGCGGCGGCTGTCGTCACCTTCGCGTTGATCGAACGCCCCTTCCTCCATCTGAAGCGAAAGGGGGCCGCCGCAGTGCCGCGCGCGGTTGTGCAGACCGAGGCGGCTTGAAGTCCTGAACCCGACGTACCCGGTTGCCGGCGGTGATATTGCGAAGCGGATCAGCTGGCATCATCTCATCCCCGCGCGGGCACACACCCACACCTCCACCTGAGACGCCCCGCGCGCCTTGAGCGCGCGTGCTAGTTCCTCCGCCGTGGCGCCGGTGGTCATGACATCATCGAGCACGGCCACCCGCTGACCTGTCCAGTCGCCGGTCACCGCGAAGGCGTCGCGGATGTTGACCTGCCGGGCCGCAGCAGACAGGCCGGCCTGGGAGCCGGTACCGCGAACCCGGCGGCAGTGGCGGAAGTCGATCGCAACTTCGAGCCTGCGGGCGAGGTGACGGGCGATCTCCAGCGAC
>JBHEPQ010000018.1:0-3929 GCA_046260215.1 Chromatocurvus sp. | reverse complement strand
GCTGCTGGCCACCGAGCTCACCCAGAAGAAGATGGTCCCCTTTCGCACCGAGGTGCATGCACGGGACTTTGCCGAGTACCCCGAGTGGATACGTCATGAGGGTGAGGAGTTTCTGTTTGTGCTGAGCGGGACGATTCTGCTGTACACCGAGTTCTACGAGCCCGTAGAACTGCATCAGGGCGACAGCGCCTACTACGATTGCACCATGGGTCACGCCCTGGTTTCCACCAGCGCATGCGACGCCGAGGTGCTCTGGGTAACGGCCTGAAAACGGCCGACCGTCTCTTCCCCCACCTTTGTTTCCTATTGGAAACAAAGGGGGGCTGAGGCATGATAACGGCCGTGATGACAGTCATCACGACAACGATGAAGAAACCCGGCCGGCGTCGGCCGCCTGACCATGACTTCAACCCGGGGGAGCCAACGTGACCGATACCCATCAGACTCTGCTGCACACGCCACTCACGGACCTGCATCGGGAATGCGGCGCCAGAATGACGCCCTTCGCCGGTTACGAGATGCCCCTGCAGTTCGCACTCGGCGTCAAACGAGAGCATCTGCACACGCGCGAAAGTGCCGGCCTGTTTGACGTTTCGCACATGGGTCAGCTGATGTTGCGCGGCAGCGACGCCGATCAGGCGCTCGAGGCACTGATACCGTCTGATATTGTCGACCTCGCCGAGGGCCGCCAGCGCTACGGCCTCCTGACCAATGCCGACGGCGGCATTATTGACGACCTGATGATCGCGCGGCACAGCGATGGCCTTTTCCTGGTGGTGAATGCCGCACGCAAGGCGCTGGATATCGCGCACCTGCGTGAACATCTGCCATCAGGGGTCAGCCTCGAGCTTCTCGAAGATCGCGCGCTGCTTGCACTGCAGGGCCCCGCTGCGGAAGCGGTGCTGACCCGGCTGCAGCCCGCCGCGGGCGACATGCGGTTCATGGACAGCCAGACGCTGGATATCACCGGTGTGAAGTGCATCGTGTCCCGCAGCGGTTACACCGGCGAAGACGGCTATGAGCTGTCCATACCGGCAGCGGAGGCAGAGTCTCTGGCGAGACAGCTTCTCGATTTCCCTGAGGTGGAGCCGATCGGACTCGGGGCGCGCAACTCACTGCGTCTGGAGGCGGGGCTTTGCCTGTATGGCAACGATATCGATATGACCACCACACCGCTGGAGGCCGCTCTCAAATGGGCAATCTCCCCTGCCCGCCGGCCCGGCGGAGCACGGGCCGGCGGCTACACCGGCGACGGCATTATTGCCCGGCAGCTCGAAACAGGAAGCTGGTCAAGGCAGCGCGTTGGCCTGCTGGGCGAAGGGCGTGCGCCAGTGCGTGAGGAAGCACCGCTCTTCAGCGAGGCCGATGAGCCAGCAGGCACCGTGACGAGCGGTGTTTTCGGGCCGAGCGTCGACGGCCCGGTCGCCATGGGCTACGTCGACAAGGCGCTCGCCAAGGCAGGCACCACGGTTTTCGCCGAGGTCCGCGGCAAGCGTCTGCCAATGACGGTAACACGGATGCCGTTTTTCACGCCGGGCTACAAGCGCGGCTAATGGCGACGCCCCCGCTACGATTAATCCGACAGCGATTCTAATCCGACAGGGATTCGAGCACCAGGTCGACCCAGACCAGCCGGTGATCCGAGGAGGCCGCGCGGTTTTCAACCAGCGTACTGCCCGGCTCGCCCGGCCGGGGCCAGTAAACGCCGCTGTCCAAGACAGACCAGCCTGCGCGAGACGGCAGCACATAGTCAGCGCGCAACCCCCAACTCGCCGTGTGCTCTCTGGCGTGCACATTGTCGGGCGCAGCCGCGGCGCCAGCCAAGCTGGTGGGCGGCGCATCGTCGTTGACTTTCGGATGCGCCACCAGGGACCGAATCGCCGCCGAGAGGGCGTCCCCTTCCACCGGTGAGGCATTAAGGTCACCGAGAATCACGAATCGCTCGCCCTTCAGGCCACCGCGCCCGCCCTGATCGTCGACAATATACCCGGCCTTTTCGCCGCCGCTGATCTAGTCCACCCAGAAGCGGATTTCAACCAGACCTGCAGTCCATTATCGCGACATGCTCGCGAGCGCATACGTTACCGACCCTGTTGCAAGGGCCCGGCGAGTCACAGGAACGCGACGGCAGCAATCACCAGCGCCACCACAATTGCGCCGCCAATATACAGGGGCAGCCTGCTGCCCGGTGCAGAAGCCGGCTTTTCCCCGTCCGATCCGGGCAGAGATTGATGCGACGGCGCGGGTGACTCATTTACCGCGGGCGGCTCCTCTGCCGCGGATGACTCCTCTGCCGCGGGTGCCAGCACGGTCGCGTCATCGTCCGCCGGGGCCGCAATCATCGCGGCGTCATCGCCGGATTCGCCTGCGGTGGCGGATGCGATGACGACCGTCACGGTAAACGTATCGATGCTGACCCGGTCTCCGTCCATCACGGTTTGCGGCGAATCAATAGCGCGACCGTTCAGGCGCGTACCGTTAGAGGAGTCAAGATCTTCAATCGTGACCCCGCCTTCCGCGATCTTGAACCGCGCATGCTGGCGCGAGACCTTGCTGCTGGGCAACGTAATATCACAGCTGTCGCTGCGACCAACGGTGAGCGTATCGACCAGGGGGTGCTCGGTTCCGTCATCAATAATGAGTCTGGCCTGAAATTCCATCATCTGCCTCGTGCGTCAGGACCGTTGTGGGGTCACAAATTCTGCCAATATCAGTCCGGCGGCCACCAGAGCCACGGCGGCAAGCAGCCATCGCCAGCGCCACCGGGCGGAACACGATTCTACGCCGCTCTGCGCCAGGTCCGGCGCTGACGCTGCACCTCCGATGCGGGCGCGCGACTCCTCACTGCGCGCAGGCACCCGGCGTATGATCGAAGCAACGCGGTCTTCATCGGCATTCCGGCTGCATTCACCGCTGACAGGATCAAATGTTTCAAACACCACGGGACCATCAACACCGGACGACGCCTGCGATCGCGCAGCGTCGGCGCCATGCCAGGACACGAGCACCGCAGTAATGTTATCGCGTCCGCCGGCATCCACTGCGGCCTGCACAAGCGCGTCGGCGCGCATCTGCAGACTGTCGTTGACTCGGGACAGGGTTTCGCACAGCACGTTCGCCGGCACAACATCACTCAGACCGTCGCTGCAAAGCAGAAACAGCGCTTTCTCTGGTAACGCTCCGCCGTTTTCCCCCGAAGCCAGTTCTCTCTCGGTGTCACCAAGGGCCATGAGAATAACGTTCTTGCGCGGATGATCGTCGGCCTCGGCGCGGCTGATCTCACCCCGCTGCAGCAGGGATTCTACCAGCGAATGATCACGGGTCAGCGTTTTCAGCTCCCCATCCCACAGGTAGAGACGACTGTCGCCTGCCCAGGCAACAGAAAACCGCTGAATCTCAGGCTGAAGGTGTAGCGCGACCGCCGTCGACGCCATGCTCGATGCGCGCTCACCAGACGCCGCAATGGCATCACGGATAACGGCATTCGCAACGGCGAGCGCCGGGGCAAGTCTGGTGCCCGCACGCACCTGATCGACCGTCACCTCACAGGCAATACGCGATGCCACCTCGCCGGCGTCGCGCCCACCAACGCCGTCCGCCACCATATAGAAACAGTTCTCTTCATCCACCCGCCAGCTGTCTTCATTGTGATTCCGCTGTCCGGGATGGGTCGCACCCGCCGCCTCTATGCGCCACGAATGAGCTTGCACTGCCGCGTCACCATCAGCTTCGCTCTTGTCGCTGTTACTGTTCTTATCGTCATTCATGGCGCACTTATAACCCTTGTGAGCGTCGCTCTCAACCGGCCCCTGCAGGGTTTGTGAGAAAGCAGTAACATCTTCGTCACCCGAAATCCTGCTGCAACTCGAGACCACGCGCATGACAGACCCGGTTCCTATCCGCCACGCTTCCAGCGTGATTCTTGTTCG
>JBHEPQ010000007.1:0-6339 GCA_046260215.1 Chromatocurvus sp. | reverse complement strand
ACTCACAGGGGGCCGTCGGCGGCGGTCTCTTTTTTCTGCGCGACTATGCAGTCAGCGTGCGGCCGCCCGGGGCCGAGGCGTCGCCGGTGATCACTGCGTCGGATCTGATGCCGGCGCCAGCTGCAATCGGCGCAGGAGCGGGCTGGGTCGCCCGTTACCAGGGCGCCGCAGAGGTTGCGAGCCACAGTCCGTACACGGATGGCGGTCGGGTCTTTCTGGTGACCGCCGCAAAGACCGCCGGATGTGACCAGCCACCGGCTATCTTTACCTATATTTTTAACCTGTCCGATGGCCGCCCTCTGACAGATACTCTGCCCGGCTCGGTCGCCGGCGTGGGCGAGCTCGGCGGGCCGGGTATTGATGGGCGCGATATTCTGCTGCCGGGACGCGGCATTGCAGTGCCCGTAATGCCCGGTGGAATACCGCGATATCGCGCCCGCTTTCATGCCGTTGGCGTCTTCACCCGGGTCAGCTACTGGCGGGATCTGCTCCTGGATGCCGATTGAGCACAGCCGCGGCTATTCGGACTGGTCCAGCCCGAGCTTTTTCAGACGATAGCGCAGGCTCCGAAACGAAATGCCAAGTGCCGATGCCGCCTCGGTGCGGTTCCATTGATAGCGCTCGAGGGCTGCCCCGAGAACTTCACGCTCGATGCTGTCCATGTAGCCCGGCAGGTCACCGGCAACGGCCTCGAGGCGGTCCCGATCGTCGCGACGACGATTCAGGCGCTGGCCTTCGGGTGCGCGGGGCGCGGTCTGCATCTGCAGGTCGTCTGCGGTCAGGGTGTCGCCCTCGGTCAGCGCCAGGGCGCGCTCGAGAACATTCTCAAGTTCCCGCACATTGCCCGGGAAGTGATAGGTCTGCAGCTGTTCGACGGCAGAAGGCTCCATCTTGGGTGCCGCTATGCCCATTTCTGTCGTGATTCGCCGCAGAAGCGCCTCAGCGAGCTGCGGTATATCCTCCAGTCGCTCGCGCAGGCTGGGCACCTGCAGATCGATTACGTTGATGCGGAAGTAGAGGTCCTCGCGGAAACGGCCTGCCTCTACTTCGCCTGTCAGATCCTTGTGTGTTGCGCTCAGCAGGCGGATATCCGTGTCGATTTCTTCCCCACCGCCAACGGGGCGAATGCGTTTTTCCTGAATTGCCCGCAGCAGCTTGACCTGCATGGAAAGAGGCAGGTCGGCTACCTCGTCGAGAAACAGTGTGCCGCCGCTGGCCGCCTGGAACAGGCCGGACTTGTCGCGGTGGGCGCCGGTAAAGCTGCCCTTGACGTGACCGAAGAGCTCGCTCTCCATCAGTTCAGCGGGAATGGCACCGCAGTTTACCGCGATAAAAGGACCGGACGCGCGCGGTCCGCGGCGGTGTATGAGACGTGCCACCACTTCCTTGCCGGTGCCGGATTCGCCATGAATATGCACCGGTGCCTGACTACGGGCCAGCTTGTCTATCTGCTGGCGCAGACGCTGCATGCCCGGTGTTTTGCCTATCAGGTCGCTGCCATTGTCCGGGTCTTCCACGGCCGGCTCCGAACCCACCTCCAGCGCTGAAAGAACCAGGTTGCGCAGATTGTCCAGCTCCACAGGTTTGCTGATGAAGTCGAAGGCGCCTGCCTTGAGGGCGGATATGGCAGCGTCGACGCTGCCGTGGGCGGTGATCACCGCGACCGGCAGCTGCGGATAGCGAGACTGTATATGGGCCACAAGATCGATCCCGTTACCGTCGGGCAGACGCATATCGGTCAGACACAGGTCGGGGGTTGCTGCCTCGAGCAACGCCATGGCCTCATTGAGCGTCGCCGCGGACTGTGTCTGCAGTCCCATCCGGCTCAGGGTGATCTCGAGAAGTTCGCGGATATCGGGCTCGTCGTCGACGATCAGCACGGCCTTTTCAGTCATGATGCGTCACCTTTGTGTTGACTGCAGCGCTACGGAGATCCGGAAACAGCTCTCGCCCGCGGCAGTGGGGTGATAGGAAAGGTCTGCGTGGTTGAGCTCACAGAGCTCCCTGCACAGGTAAAGCCCCATGCCACTGCCGCCCTTGCTGCGGCTGAAAAACGGCTCGAACAGCCGGGGAATATCATCTGGCGCAACGCCGTCGCCCTCATCGATTACATCTATAATGGCTAGGTTGCGCACGACATCAGAGCGCAATTCGAGACGTGCGTGCGCGCGGCCGGTTTTTGCCTCACTGTGCCGCAGGGCGTTGTCAAGCAGGTTGGTCAGTATACGCTGTAGATGCTCGGGATCGAATTCAATCTGCAGCGGCTCGGCGATCTCACAGCGCAGTGCCCCGTGCAATCCGCGCGTCGCATGATAGCGATCCAGCTGCGTATGCAGCCAGTCGGGCATTTGCAGCAGCTCCGGTCGCGGGGGCTCGCGCCGGGATATCTGCAGCACACTTTCGACGATGTCGTTTACCCGCTGGCTGTTGGTCACGATGATGTCGATCATGCGTCGGTCCGCACTGTCTGCGTGTGGCGATTCCACCAGCAGCTGTGCAGCATGGCTGATGGCCCCAAGCGGATTGCGTATCTCGTGGGCAATGCTCGCAGTGAGACGCCCCAGGGATCCTAGCTTGAGTGACTGGGCATATTGCGCAACCGGTGTGTAATCCTCGAGAAACACCAGTGTTTCCCGACTTGACGGACCGATGCCCATGTCGAGCGCCCGAAAACGCGGCACGACCTCAGGGCCATCACCCTCTATCCGAAAGGGCACCCGGTTCTGCGCACTGCTATCGCGGAACTCGTGCAGCCTCTGATAGAGCGTATCGCTGAGTTCGCGCAGGTGGCGGCCCTGGTCGACGGAGGTGGATCCTTCTGGCGTCCGCAGGAGACCAGTAGCTGCCTGATTCATGACGCGGACATGATCCGTCTCATCAACCAGGAGTATGCCGGTCTGCATATTCTGCACAATCAGCTCGTTCAGCCGCTGCAGGCTATACAGGTCGGAGGTGCGCTCCTGGGCCAGTGCCTCTGCGCGCCCCAGCCGTGAGGCTATGATCTGCACCAGCGTTGAAACCACGAACAGCAGCAGGCCGAGTAGGCCCGCCGGAAGCAGGTCGTTGATGGTCTGCTGATTGATTGAAATCAGTCGGACGGTGTCCGCGAGGATGGCGATAACACCGAGTGCCGCGACCAGCGTGGCGAGCGTGCGGTTGCTGATAAGAACGGCACTCGATGCCACGGTAATCGCGAGCAATAGGGGCAGACCACTACTCATGCCTCCGCTGGCGTCCGCGAGAAGCATGATGCAGCCCATATCGAGGCCAAACAGCAGAACCAGAAAAGTATTTGAACGCTGCCAGTCCCTGTTCAGGGTGAGCAGCAGAGCGGCATTGCTGATCAGGAACAGAATCGTTGTGACCAGATACTGGGTCGGGTTCAGACTGCCCACGAGTTCACGGGCGCTGGGGATGATCATCAGCAGCAGAAAAACCGCCGACAGCAGCCAACGGTAGCCAATATAGATACGGTAGAGTACGCGTTTCTGTGGCGGTGTGTTCGGGCTTGGCCTGACAAGAATAGCCGGAGTGCTCACGTGGCTCAGCCTGCGGGTGGATCGAGCGACAAGTGTACCAGCCACGTGAGGCGCCTGCCGTCGTCGATGTGGCGGGCGCTCCAGAGCGATACTGGTCTTGCCCCGACGTTTCCACCACAATTGCGTTTTTTCCGGTGGCAACAGGCTATGACTACCCTGAATATTCTAATGGGCCAGATCAATACGCGCGTAGGCGACTTTGAAGGCAATAGCCGTCGCGTGATCGCGCTGGCGCAGCGAGCGGCTCAGCAGCATCCGGATGCCATCTGCGTGTTCCCGGAACTGACTCTGTCTGGCTATCCGCCAGAGGATCTTCTTTTACGGCCCAGTATTGAAAAACGGGTACAGCAGGCGCTTGACAGGCTTTGTCGCGAGTTGCCGCCCCGTGTGGCGGTGGTTCTGGGGTACCCCGCGCGACGCGAGGGCGTGCTGCTGAATCTCGCGGGCATAATCTCCGGCGGAGAGATCATCGCAGAATACGCCAAACGCTGTCTGCCTAACTATCAGGTGTTCGACGAAAAGCGGTACTTCGCAGCCGGGGTTTCACCGCTGGTGGTGCCGCTGCGGGGTATATCGGTCGCGCTGAGCATCTGCGAGGATATCTGGGAGGCCGAACCGATAGCGGATGCGGTTGCCGCGGGTGCGCAGGTCGTCCTGAATCTGAACTCCTCGCCCTACCATCGTGGCAAGCAGTCTGAGCGCGAGTCGCTGGTGGCCGGTCGGGCGCGATCTGCCGGTGTGCCCGTGGTCTACGTTAACCAGGTGGGCGGCCAGGACGAACTGGTGTTTGACGGTGGCTCCTTTGCCGTGGATGCCGATGGGGCGGTAGGCGTCTGTGCGCCGCGCTTCGTGGAGGCGGAACACTGGCTGCGTATAGCGTTTGAGAATGAAGGGCCCGCCATTGTCAGCGGACAGCGGGCGCCACAGCCCGTGGATGAGCTCGATGCCACCTGGCGAGCGCTGGTAACCGGCCTGCGTGACTATGTCGACAAGAACGGTTTTCCCGGTGTAGTCCTGGGGCTCTCCGGCGGTGTCGATTCCGCGCTTACGCTTGCGCTTGCGGTCGATGCGCTGGGTGCAGAGCGCGTAAAAGCGATCATGATGCCGTTTCGCTACACGGCAGCCATCAGCATCGAAGATGCCGCCGAGCAGAGCCGTCTGCTGGGCGTCGAGCACTCCGTGATCTCCATTGAGCCCATCTATGAGGCGTTCATGGACAGCCTGGCAGATACCTTTGCCGGGCGGGAGCCGGACACGACGGAGGAGAACCTGCAGGCGCGTTGCCGCGGCGTTATTCTGATGTCGGTTTCGAATAAGCTGGGCAACCTGGTGCTGACCACCGGCAACAAGAGTGAGTTGGCCGTGGGCTACTCCACGCTTTACGGCGACATGGCGGGTGGTTTCGACCCCATCAAGGATGTGCCGAAAACCCTCGTCTATGATCTCTGCCGATTCCGCAATCGGCATGCGCCCGGTATTCCCGAACGGGTCATCGATCGTCCGCCCTCGGCAGAGCTGGCGCCGGACCAGAAGGACGAGGACAGCCTGCCGCCTTACCCGGTGCTCGATGCCATACTCGCGCTTTACATTGAGGGTGACGAAAGCGCCGACGATATCGTGGCGGGCGGTTTCCAGCGTGACGATGTCGAGCGCGTCCTGCGCCTTGTGGACCGCAACGAATACA
Organism: Chromatocurvus sp.; assembly: GCA_046260215.1. Classification (GTDB taxonomy): domain Bacteria; phylum Pseudomonadota; class Gammaproteobacteria; order Pseudomonadales; family Halieaceae; genus Chromatocurvus. The sequence goes on along the minus strand of JBHEPQ010000007.1, from coordinate 1,116 downwards.
AGCGTCGACAGGCGCCTATCGGCGTGCGCATCTCGCGCCGCGGTTTCGGGCGCGATCGCCGTTATCCGATAACCGCGGCCTGGGCGATAGGCGACTGAGCGCTACGCGGCAGCGCTCAGTCGTCGGCGCGGGTGTCGAACTGGGGCGGGCGCGGTGGATCGAACAGGCCGAGGGATACGCGGTTGATCCATGAGCGCGTTTCGCCTTCAAGCGTATACCCACTCAACAGTCCGCCACGCTTGTTCAGTGCAGGGTGATCGGGATAATTGAGCGCCAGGGTTTCTGTCGCATCCGCGGCAAGCTCATCCCGCCCCAGCAGCCGGTAGCCCTGCGCCATCACCGCCAGCCCATCGGCAACCGCCGGTGTGCGCTGGAAATTTTCCACAACGTAGCGGCCCCTGTTGGCAGCGGCGAGGTAGGCACCGCGACGGAAATAATAGTTCGCCACGTTTATTTCGTGGCGCGCGAGCAGGTTCCGCAGGTGCACCATGCGTGCCTTGGCGTCCGGCGCATAGGGACTGTCGGGAAAGCGCGTCACCAGCTGGGAGAATTCGGCAAAGGCCTCGCGTGCGTAAGAGACATCGCGCCGCGTCTTGTCCAGTGGCAGGAATCGCGCGAGGATATCGTTATCAGCAGCGGTCGCTGCCAGGCCCTTCATGTAATACGCGTAATCCACGTTGGGGTGCTGTGGATGCAGCCGGATAAAACGGTTCGCCGCTTCAATCGCGGCCTCGGTTTCGAAAGCGCCGTAGTGCGCGTAGATCAATTCGAGTTGCGCCTGCTCGGCATATTTCCCGAAGGGGTAACGTGATTCGAGCGCCTGCAGACTGCGCACGGCGAGATCGTAATTGCGGCTGTCAAGGTAGCGCTCCGCCTGGCGATAGATCTGCGCCTCGCCGCTGTCGGCGGCAATATCGGGCATGTCGTCATTGCCCGCGCATGCAGCGAGGAGTATCAGTGCCAGCAGGACAGCTGGCAGGCGTAGCGCGCGCAACGGCGTCGTCGCAGGACGATAGGATAATGTAGTCACAGGGTGCGTGTTACCATGGTTCAAGCGGGCCGACATTTAATCACAGACCCAGCCCTGCTGAAACCGTAGTGGACAGGAGGGTCGGG
>JBHEPQ010000006.1:0-5357 GCA_046260215.1 Chromatocurvus sp. | reverse complement strand
GTTTTCATGCCGGTCTGCGGGTGGATTCTGCTCAATCTCACGCGTGCATGTAATCTCATAATTAGTGCTGTTTGACACATGCCTGTGGATACTTTGCGGATAAATCCTATATTTAACATAATATATATTATACGCACCTGTGGATAAGGTTTTGGGAGGGGCCGGAGACTTCGTTTATAGGTCTTTCAGCAAACTGGAGGATCTACCGCGCACTGCTGCGACTCTCAATGCAGGTCGCCGCCGCAGGTTGCGATAATCTGAAGTCTCCCAGGCCATCGGCTTCGTGAGATCGCGCCTGTGGCGTGCGGCTGATCGAGGATAGCTGAGCATGATGCGTCCCCATCATCTATTAATCTGAGCGTGCATCGTCCTGCTATGGTTCCGGGACAGGCGCTTCAATCTGGATATCGACAACGGGTTCAATACGGTTTCCCGGCGGTTATCCAGGTGTAATAGATACGCCGGGGTGAACGGGTCGTTTGCGGCTGAGTTGCGGGCGAAGTTCTAAACCGGGATCGACGAACGCCAGTTAAATGGCGCATGTATAAATTACTTTAAGTGTTATTAAAATCCATATAAAACAGTAAGTAAGAGCACATATCTAATATAAAATATTTCAATCAGACGTCGACTGTCCTGCCTGGCAGAGCCGCTTTTGTTAAGCATCAGCGCAGTACATAAATACATTATGTAAAATAGATGAATGCATTACAGGTGACTCAGGTCGCGCGGGACCTCCACGACTTCCCCTCCACGACTTCCAGTGAATTAACGGTATCGAGCCATGATATGGCGCGGGTCCGACGCTCACTCTCCATCTGCCAGTTTGCGATACAGGCTGCGCACGCTGATACCTGCAGCCTGCGCAACGGCTTGCTTGTCATTGGCAAAATGTTGCATCAGAGCATTCAGGTGCTGCCTCTCGGCCTGCCGCAGGGTAATCACGCTGGCCACGTCGTCTTCGTGCCGCTGATTTGTGAGGGGCGTGCCATCGCTATCGCGGTGCGTCATCAGCCCGCTTATGGCGCGCTCCACGACGCTGCGATCCATAACGTTTGAATTGCCGATAATGGAACATCGGACCACGACGTTGCGCAGTTCCCGAACGTTGCCCGGGTAGGTGTAACTGCGTAAAAGCTGTATTGCCGACTCGGTGAAATGCAGGCCACCACCCTGCCCTGATGCCTTCAGGAACATATTGGCCAGCAGCGGAATGTCTTCAGGTCGCTCCCTTAACGCCGGTACTCTGACCGGAAACACATTGATGCGGTAGTAAAGATCCTGACGGAAACGTCCGTCCCTCACCATCGCCCCAAGATCCTTGTGCGTGGCACAGACCAGTCGGAAATCCGCATGGCGAACATCCGTGCTGCCGACCTGCCGGTAGGTGCCGGTCTCGATCAGTCGCAGCAGTTTGACCTGAAGCGGTAGCGGAATATCGCCGATTTCATCCAGGAACAGCGAGCCACCGTTTGCGGCTTCAACTAGCCCCGCCTTTCGATAGTTCGCACCGGTGAAAGCGCCCCGCACGTGGCCGAACAACTCGCTCTCGAACAGGCTCTCGGAGAGGCCTGCACATTCCAGTGTTACCATTTGCTCTCGTTTTCGCGAGCTGTTGCGATGCAGTGTATGTGCGGCGAGTTCCTTGCCCGTGCCTGACTCTCCGGTCAGCAGGACTGCAACATCAGACCTCGCGACGCGGGATATCAGGGTAAGCATGTCGTTGAATGCCGCAGACTGTCCTGTCATGTACTGACCAGCCGCCTGCTCTCCCGCCGTTGGCAATGGTCGCAGCAATTCCACATAGAACTCGGGTGTCCCCTGCTCGCCAGCAATGGGGAGCATCTCGACATCGACATGTTCGCGCCCGTTTGGCGTCTGGTGAATGTGCAGCACCCGCTCGCGCTCGCCGGAGGCTGCGGCGGCGGCCAGCGGACAGGTTTCCCCGGCCTGATCACAAGGCCGGTCGTAGCCATGCGAGACGGCATAGCAGCGCGGCAGTGTTGCCGTGATTTCCGGCATACCGAAAGCGTCGGCATACAGATCATTGGCTGCCAGAATTTCATAATCACGGCTTACCAGGATGGCCGGGCTCTCATAGCCATCAAGCATGCGCGCATGGGTGGGATCGATATCGCTGGCGATGAGTTGCATGTTGTCATTATTGGCAAGGATGATTGTCAATTATGACGGAAACGGCGATCAATCGCCATTTGGGCGTGGCGCACAGGCCCTCGCAATGCCGCATCGTGTGAGAATTATCTATCTATATCATGAGGCTGCGCCTGCTTTTGCAGGTTTTACTGCAACTGGCACAGGCATTGCAGTCCTTGGTTGAGACACGCAGTGCGGGCGCGAAATGATAAGGCCCGCCAGTTACCCACACTAGCCAGCCACCCACATTAGAAAGGAGCAAGGTGCCCATGACCCAGACGCAAGCCACGGCCAGCGGAACACCCGGGGTAATCCCCTTTTTCGACGAGCCGACCAATACGCTGACCTACGTCATCCGCGATCCCGACAGTGAGCACTGTGCCCTGGTCGATTCCGTGCTCGATCTGGATTATGCTTCTGGCACGGTCAATTATCAGAGTGCCGATCGCGTTATCGCCTACATCCGTGATAACCGACTCACCCTCGACTGGATTCTCGAGACTCATGTGCATGCCGATCATCTTTCAGCTGCCCCGTATATCAAACAGGAGCTCGGGGGGCGCATCGCTATCGGCAACCATATCCGGACAGTGCAGGACACGTTCGGCGAGATTTTTGCCGCCGGCGCGGGGTTCAGTCATGACGGATCACAGTTCGACACATTGCTTACAGAAGGTGACGTGATCGAGGTTGGCGGGCTCAAAGGTTATGCCATGCATACGCCCGGACACACACCGGCTTGCATGAGCTATGTGTTCGGCGATGCGGTCTTTGTGGGAGATACACTGTTCATGCCCGACTACGGCACCGCCCGCTGTGACTTCCCCGGCGGTGATGCAGCGACGCTGTACCGCTCTATCAAGCGCATTCTGTCGCTGCCACAGGAGACGAGAATCTTCGTCTGCCACGATTATCTGCCGAACGGGCGGGCACTTGAATTTGAAACAACCGTCGCGGACGAGCGTGCCAGCAATATTCACGTTAAAGACGGGATCGGTGAAAACGAGTTCGTGGAAATGCGCGAAAAGCGTGACGCCACTCTGAGCATGCCCAGGCTGATCCTGCCATCGTTACAGGTCAATATGCGCGCCGGCCACCTGCCGCCCCCGGAAGCAGATGGCCGATTTTTCTTCAAGGTTCCATTGAACGCTTTTGGTGGGCCTTCGCTGTCAAGACTTGAACCCGGTTTGGAGAAAACAGCATGAGCGTAAAGGTCATCAAGGTCAGCGAGGAATTTTCGGTATCACCCCAAATACGCCTGGAAGATATCGATACACTTGCAGCAACTGGCGTGCGATCGCTGCTGTGCAGCCGGCCCGACGGTGAAGCAAATGATCAGCCGACCTTTGCCGAGGTGGAGTCGGCCGCGCGCGATGCGGGCCTTCAGGTCGCCCATGTGCCGGTCATCTCCGGGAAGGTCAACGATGAAAATGTTGACGAGTTCCTGGCGGCTTTCGAGGCCCTCGACAAGCCCGTGCACGCTTTCTGCCGGACCGGCACGCGCTCCATGACGCTGTGGAGTCTGTATCAGCGACGCCTCGGCGTCGATGACGAGACCTTGCTGGCCCGGGCGCGGGCCAGTGGTTTTGAACTTGCAGAGGCCCTTGGTATCGCCGTGTCGATGCCCGCATCGGGCGACGCCGGTCGGCGCGGGGATCATTACGATATTGTCATTGTGGGCGCGGGTGCCGCGGGTATTTCGGTGGCATCCAGCCTGCTTGCGCGCACTCACGGCCTGTCGATCGCCATCATCGATCCCGCACAGGTGCACTATTACCAGCCCGGCTGGACGCTGGTCGGCGCCGGAGTATTCACGCAGCAGGAAACCGTAAAGACCATGGCCTCCCTGATCCCCGCCGGCGTCACCTGGATACAGGCGGCGGTAGGTAATTTTGAGCCCGACCAGAACCGGGTGTTGCTGGAGGATGCCCGCCCCATTCACTACGACCGCCTGGTGGCGGCTCCGGGGATCAAACTGGACTGGCACGGCATTGATGGACTGGTCGAGACGCTGGGTCACAACGGTGTCACCTCGAATTACCGGTTTGATCTTGCACCCTACACCTGGGAGCTTGTGAGTTCGTTGCGCGGCGGTCGGGCGGTCTTCACGCAGCCGCCAATGCCCATAAAGTGCGCCGGTGCGCCACAGAAAGCCCTTTACCTGTCGGCGGACCACTGGAAGCGCAGCGGCAGGCTCAAGGATATGAACATCGCGTTCTACAATGCCGGACAGGTGCTTTTCGGGGTGAAGGAATATGTGCCGGCACTCATGGAATACATGGAGGCCTACAACGCGGAGCTCAACTTTGGCTACCGTCTTGTCCGGGTGGATGGGCCTGAACGCACGGCCTGGTTCCAGACACAGAATGCGGCCGGGGAAGCCGTTGAAGTGTCCACAGCCTTCGACATGCTGCACGTCTGCCCGCCGCAGGTTGCGCCTGACGTGGTGCGCGAAAGTCCGTTGGCGGACGACGCCGGCTGGATCGACGTGGACCAGAATACTCTGCAGCACAAAGTTTATGAAAACGTCTGGGGCGTTGGGGATGCGATGAATGCCCCCAATGCAAAGACTGCCGCTGCTGCCCGCATGCAGGCGCCGATCGTCGCCAACAACCTGCTGCATCACGCGGGACTCGCATCGGGTGTTTCCCACTACAACGGGTACGGCTCCTGTCCGTTGACCGTCGAGCGTGGCAAGATTGTGCTGGCGGAGTTTGGCTTCGGTGGCAAACTGCTGCCCAGTTTCCCCCGCTGGGTTATCAATGGGCAGAGGCCATCGCGGATGGCATGGCTGCTCAAGGAGCGGATCCTGCCGCCGGTCTATTGGAAGGGCATGCTGAAAGGACGTGAGTGGATGGTAAATCCCGAGCGAAGTAAGCCGGTCACTTCAGACGCATGAGTCCCGCTTCCGGGCGGTGGTTGCCACCGCTGGTCTGGCTTCGGGGCTATAACCGCGCAACCGCCGCCAACGACCTGTTGGCCGCGATCATAGTAACGGTGATGCTGATACCGCAATCGCTGGCCTATGCTTTGCTTGCCGGCCTGCCGGCGGAGATGGGGCTGTATGCGAGCATCCTGCCCCTGGTGCTGTACGCCGTGTTCGGCACCAGTCGCACTCTTTCCGTGGGGCCGGTGGCGGTAATATCGCTGATGACGGCGACAGCGGTGGGCGACGTTGCCGCTAAGGGTACGGCGGATTACGC
>JBHEPQ010000348.1:0-6596 GCA_046260215.1 Chromatocurvus sp. | reverse complement strand
TCTTGGGCCGGGGCGCAGCGGAACCAGCACATTGACTCGCGCACTCGATGCACTGGGCGTCTGTCTGGGCAATGATTTTCGCCGTCCGGTGCGAAAGAATCCTCGCGGCAATCAGGAAGAGGTCCATCTGCTCAAGCTGAGCAAGCGCGTCCGCAATTCTGTCGGTCTGCGTGCCGACAGCGTGCAATTGATCGATGATGCAGCTTTCGATAACCCTCGCACACAGGCTCTGGCCGAGCGCATGGAACGGACGATCAGACGCTATTTTGACACCCCGCCGGTCTGGGCATTCAAGTATGCCGGCACCGGCCGCCTGCTGCCGGTATGGTTTGATCTACTTACGGGCATGAATATTGAGCCGGCTTTTGTGTTTGCCTATCGCAATCCGCTCAGTGTCGCCCGTTCGCGGGCCAGGCTCGACCGGATGCGCGGCCGGCCCGAGCAGAATAACCTGGAGTGGCTGGCCAATGTCGTACCCTGTTTCAGCCGCTTGCAAGGCCAGACCGTCGTGGTAGTGGATTACGACCGGCTCCTCGACAACCCCGATCGGGAACTGCGCAGGATAGCCGCGGGGCTGAATTTGCCACTTGCCGAGGGGTCCAAGGAGCGCATTCGCCACTTCAGCGAGACATTTCTCCGCTCCGACTGGCGTCACACCCGTTATAGCGATGCCGATCTCGAGTCGGATACCTCACTGCATCCGCTGGTCAGGCGCTCTGCATTACTCCTGTCGCGCCTGGCGAGCGACCAGGTCGAGCTGGGTGACCCGCGTGTGTGGGATGAATGGCGGACGATAGACAGTCTTCATCGCGAGCAGGCCCCGGTTCTGCGACTGGTCGACCAGCTTAACGCGGATAATCGCCGCGGTCGCTGGTGGGACCTGAGGCGCCCCTTGAAGCTGGCGTGGAACAAAATGCCGCTGCTGCGAGTCAAGTAATTACGCCCTATTCATCCTGTATTCAGGGAGATGACGACCAGCACATGCAGAGTTCAGTCGATTGCCATAGCCATGCGCAAGTGGCGGGTATTGCCGAACCCACCGCAGCGCCCGAATCATCCGCCGCTCGCAATGCCAGACGGGGCGGAGGCATCGCACGACCAAGCAGGACACTGCCCGCGCTGCTGCTCGGCGCAGCGCTTGCCCTGCCCACGGCCGCTGCAGCTGACTCTGATACGGCTGCCAACTGCCATGTCGGCGTCGCCAAACCCGGGACGGACGCTATAGTCAGTGCTGACGCGGGCGCCGCGCCCGCGCCGGACAGCGAAGTCAACAGCTGGGAACCGACGCCCTTTTCCGCCAGCTACGAAGTGAATTACGACGGCATCCCCTTCTCCGCAACCGGGACGCGGAGCCTCGAGGCCGATACGGACGGCACGCTTCACTTCAGCTCACGCGTGCGCACCTGGCTGCTGAAGCTCAAGGAAGAGGCCACCATGCAGCTGACGGACGCCGGCGCCCTGCGCCCGCTCGACTACGCCTATCGTATGCGCGGCATTGTCCGCCGAACCCGGTATCTCGAGTTCGACTGGGCGCATGGCACCGTGTACCGGACCGGCGACAAGTCGCGGTCGGCACCCCTTGAAGCCCCCGCCTTTGATCCGGTTAGCTGGCAGCTGGCGCTACAGCGCGATCTCGCGCGCGGTGCCAGCGCGCCCGGCACGCTGCTGTGCTATCCCATCGCCGATGGCGGTGAAGTCAAGGTCTACGAGATCATCGTCCGCGGATCGGAGCAGCTCGAACTCGCCACCGGCACCGAGCAGACGGTTTTCCTGGAACGCCTCCACGACCCCGAGGATGCGCCGCGCAGTACCCGCGTCTGGCTGGCACCGGCGCGGGACTGGCTGCTGGTTAAGCTGGAAGTGGTGGACGACGACGGCCGGATGCTGCAGCTGTCGCTCAAACCCTGATTCGGTCACTGCCCGGCAAGCGCCTCTCGCCGCCGCATCCTGACAATGCGCCACTGCGCTGCCATCCCGGTGTCAATGCCCGGGCCACGCCGAGCATGCGAGACCATGCTGAGCGAGCCGGGCCATTCAACATGCAATGTAACGAGGGCCCTGAAACCAAGCTATTTCGATAATGGCTTCAAGCGTAATCCAAACTGCCACACCGCGTACGGATCTTATTGAATTTCGGAAAACAGGCCGTTTATACTCGTTTTGTTGGACCGAGCTGCGATCCTCCCGCGACCCAATCGAGAAAAAATGCAATTTGACACCCTGACCGCGCTGCTCGATCAGCGCGCGCAAGAGACGGGTCGCATCGGCTTGATCGAAGGCGACAACGATATCCGCCATCTGTCATTCGGCGAGCTGCGTCAGCAGGCGCTGCGAGTACTGGCCGCGCTGCGAGCGCGCCAGCTGGCTGATAGCCGGTTCATCATTCTTTTTACCGACGACAGCGAGCGATTCCTGAAGTTTTTCTGGGCTGCGCTGTACGGCGGCATCACGCCGGTGCCGCTCGCCGCCGGCGTCACGACCGGGGCGCTGACGAAGCTGGCGAAGATCTGGCAACTGCTCGGCCAGGTGCCAGTAGTGACCACACCGGAGTTGAAGGAGAGCATCCTACGTTACGCCAGTGAACAGGGTATTGAGGGCATCGAGGCGCACTGCCATGGTGGCATCCTGCCGCGCGAGCAAGCCGCCAGGCCGGCCCGGATCGAAGCGGCAGACCGTGCCTTTATTCAGTTTTCGTCGGGCTCAACCGGCGATCCCAAGGGCGTCGTACTGACGCACGCCAATATCCTGGCCAATATCCGCCTGGCCAGCATGGCATCAGCCTACCGCAAAGAGGAGGTGGCATTGTCATGGATGCCCCTCAGCCACGACCTCGGGTTGATCGGGTTCCATCTGACCATGCTGGGCAACGGCTTCGATCATTACATCATGCCCACGTCACTGTTTGCGCGGCGCCCGCGGCTGTGGCTGCAGGCGGCGGCCGATGTGCGGGCGACAGTTTTATGTTCACCCAATTTCGGCTATCGGCATACCCTGCGCGCGATTGAGAGTAAAGGACTGCCCGATGTGGACCTCTCGAGGGTGCGACTGATCTACAACGGTGCCGAACCCATTGCCGCTTCCCTGGCCCGCCGATTCCTCGACACACTGGCCGGCACCGGGCTGGAGCCGGGCGCAATGTGCTGCGTCTACGGTCTGGCCGAGGCCAGCCTGGTGGTGACCCTCGCGGAGCCGGGTGCCGGCATGCACACGATATGGGTCGCGCGCCATTCGCTAGCGCCCGGCGACCGGGTTATTCCGGCCGAAGCCGGCGAGCCGGAGGCCGTGGAGCTTGTGCTGCTCGGCGGCGCCATCCCCGATACCGAGGTACGCATCGCCGACGATCAGGGCAAGTCGTTACCTGCCGGTAGCGTCGGCCGGGTACTGATCCGCGGGCCGAGCGTAACCAGCGGCTATTATGACAATCCATCCGCCAACGCGCGTGCCCTGCTCGACGATGGCTGGGTCGATACGAGGGATCTCGGTTTTTCGCATCAGTCGCAGCTGGTCATCACGGGCCGTGTTGACGACCTGGTTTTCGTTAACGGCCAGAACTTCTACCCTCAGGATATCGAAGCGCTGCTGATCGAGGCGATCGAGCTGCTGGACCTCAACAAGCTTGTCGCGGCCCCGGTGAGGCTGCATGGCGATGAATCGGACCGGCTGGCGATCTTTGTGCTGCATCGTGGCAAGCTCGAGGACCTGGCGCCGGTCGCGCGGGAAATTACCGCCACGCTCAGTCGCGAACTCGGCATCGTGGCGACCGTGATTCCGGTGCCGCAGATCCCAAAGACCAGCAGCGGCAAGCTGCAGCGCAAACAGTTGACATTGGCTGCAAACCAGGGCGAATTCGATTCGCGGCTCCGGGAGCTGGGCGCGCTGCTCAACGCCCCGGCGGCGGATAGCGGGCATGCCGATGGCATTGCGGAACAGCTGCTGGCAGTGTGCCGGGGCGTTATCGGGGACCGTGAAATCGGCGCCGACGACAACCTGTTCGAGATCGAGCTGTCATCGCTGGACCTGGCGCAGATCTTCGAGGAAATCGAGCAGCGATTTTCTGTCGATCTGGAGATCACTGATCTGTTTGACTACCCGACCGTCAACGACCTGGCGCGTTTTCTGGCCGAGGACGCCAATGACGGCTGAAGCCCGGGAAACCAGGCCGGGGCCGGGGAAATGGTTGAAGCGCAGGTTCAGGCGCCTGGCCGTTTCGATGCTGGACCGCTACGTGCGCTGGCGCGGTCGCCAGGGCCTCGATGCAATCCAGCGCGACGGCGAACGGCTCGGACGCCTGCATCATTTTGCCACGCCCCTGCTCCGGCGCAGGCTGCGCAAACAGATTACGCGGGTGATGGGCCCGGAAACCGGCCACGCGAAAGTGCGCGGCTGGTTGCGCAAGGCCTATGCAACCAATGACCGTGCCGCGCTGGAGGTGATGGCCCAGGCCTGCGCTGCCGTGCCGCAGCGTGAAATCGTCGACTCGGTCGACATCAGGGGCGCCGAGGCGCTTCTGGCGCGCGCTGAATCGGGACAGGGTGCGGTGCTGATGGGAATACACGCCGGCAACGCTTTTGCACTCCTGCTTGCGCTTGATCGCCTGGGCGTGCCGATTACCGTCGTGGCTTACGAGTCACGCAAGTTGCCGAGTGGATTCTTTCACAACATGTTCCGCGACAGCGGGGTCAGGATCGTGGATGCCCGACCGGAGTTCGCCGCGTTCTATCATCTCGACAAGGCGCTGAAGCGAGGCCGCATGACCTTTATCCCCATCGACCAGATCAACAGGCAAGGCGGTGTCCCGACCCACTTCCTTGGCAAACAGGTCAATATGCCGGCGGGCGCAGCGACACTGGCCAGAAAGTACGACGTTCCCGTATTTCCGGTATTGCTCGATGCGGCTGAACCGCGCTGGACATTCCGTATCAGCGAGGCAATCCGACTGCCCGAGGGCGATTCGACGGAGCAGAATGTGGCAAGACTTGCAGACCTTGTCGATTGCCATATTCGTGCGCATCCGGAACTCTGGAGCTGGCATCAGCGCCGCTGGCTGCGCTACCCGTTCCCGGAAGAGAGTGAGTAATGCAAAAACACCAGTCAGAACGGTGCAGTGGAGGGGGTGTGAGGCGTCACACGTGCCTGTCGATCCAGCCATCAGTGGAACGCGCATGACACAGGTTAAAAACCCACTCGAAGCCTATGCTACCTGGTTGGCGACTGTCGCGGACGAATGGCCGCAGCAGGCCGTCGACATCGCCTACCGTCAATTCATCGATACCATGGCTGCCATGCTGCCGGGGGCGGTCGCGCCGGTGACCCTGATGATCCGTGAGCAGCTCCGGGCATGGGGTCCGGGTGACGTCACCGTGGTCGGCAGCAGTGAGGGCCTGACGCTGCCCTGGGCTGCCATGGTCAACGCCACCGCGGCCCATGCCCTGGATTTCGACGATAACTTCGATCCCGCCAAGGCGCACATCTCCTGTGTCATGTGGCCCGCGATTCTGGCGGTGGCCGAGGACCTTGGCAGCTCAGGGCGCGAGTGCATGGATGCCTATCTGGCCGCGATCCAGATCGTCGGTCGCATCGGCCAGGGCGTGAATCCGCCCCACCGCAAACGTGGCTGGCACGCCACCGGCACCATCGGCAGCCTGGGGACGGCCTGCGCAGTCTCTCGTTTGTTGAAACTCAATGCCGAGCAGACCGCGATGGCCCTTTCGTTGGCCACCAGCGTTGCCGGTGGCTTTATGTCCCAGTTCGGAACGATGGCCAAACCGCTGCACGCCGGCAACGCCGCGCGCAGCGGTATCCAGTCCGCGTTCTTCGCCCGGGCCGGTGTCACGGCCGGCTGGCATACACTGGATGGACCCACGGGCATGAATACGCTTATGGTGGGACCCGATCGAGACGAGTTGCGAGCCGCCATCCGCGAGCCCGAGCATGGCCAGACCCTCACGTTCGAGATTGAGAGCATCGGTGAGCCGCTGTTGATCATCGAGCATCGGTTCCGGGTCAAACGCTTTCCCACCTGCGGCAGTGCCCACCGCTCCCTGGATGCCATGGAGGATCTGCTGGCCGAGCATGCCTTCGCGGCCACAGACGTGGAGCGCGTCGACGTGCACGCGCCGGCCATGCATCTGAAAAATCTGATGTACCAACGTCCAGCAAGCGGCCTCGAGGGCAAGTTCTCTATAGAGTACCCGCTTGCCTGCCTGCTCATTGGGGGGGCCTGCAGCCTGGCAGATTTCACCCACGCTGCACTGCACCGCGGCGAGTACCGGCAAATGATGGAGCGCATCCACCGCCACCCCATCGACCGCCCGGAAACCGAGGTCGACACCACCCTGCGAGTCACATTGAAGGATGGGCGCGTGCTGGAGAAGTCCGTGTTCATGCCCAGGGGCAGCAAGGCTGCGCCGTACCCTACCTCCCAATACTGGGACAAATTCGATCAGTGCAGCAGCCTGGTCATGTCCGCGCCTGCACGCAAGCAGCTGCGAACGGCGATGGAAGATTTTCTGAATCTGGAGCGTGCCGCCACATTGTCAAAGGCTTTTGGCGTCGACATGCAGGAACCGGGGCACGCCTAATTCCGCACCGGCATT
>JBHEPQ010000344.1:0-14580 GCA_046260215.1 Chromatocurvus sp. | reverse complement strand
TGTCCGGCGCCAGCTGACGCGCTGCGGCGACTGCAGCGGCAATACCGCCGCTGGCGGCGATGTGGTTCTCCTTGATCAGAAAGGCATCGAAAAGCCCCAGGCGGTGGTTATGGCAACCGCCGCAGCTCACCGCATATTTCTGCGCCATGCGCAGGCCGGGCAGCGTCTTGCGCGTATCCAGAATTCGTGTCTGCTGGCCGGCAATGCGCTGGCGATAGTGATCGCAGCGTGTCGCCGTGCCCGACAGCGTCTGCAGGAAATTCAGCGCCGTGCGCTCTGCGGTCAGCAACGCGCGCGACGGCCCGGTCACGCTGAACAGGGTCTGCCCCGGTGCCAGCGTATCGCCATCCTGTGCCAGCCAGTCGAGACGGCAGCGCGCATCCACCGCAGTGAAAACGGCAGTCGCCCAGTGCTGTCCGCACAGCACGCCGGCCTCGCGCGTGATCACGCGGGCGGTGGCTGTGCTGTCCTGCGGAATCAGTCCGGCGCTGATATCGCCGCTGCCGATGTCTTCGCCGAGGGCGCGTTCGACGTCGCTGTCGATCACCTGTTGTGGTACCTGCAACTGTGGTTTCATGTCCTGGGTTCTGCTGCCGTTTTCACTGGAAGAGGGCATGATAATAGCAGTCGTGGGTGACATCGTCAGTGCTGCGGGCGGCTGCGTATCACTGCTGTCGCGGAGAGCTAGGGGATTGCGTCAATGACACTGGATATCGACAACGGGCGCGTGCCGCAGGCGCGCTGGTGCCCATCGCCGAACTTTGATTCCCGCCCGTCCGATTGCACGCCGGAACTGCTGGTGTTGCACAACATATCCCTGCCCCCCGGCCAGTTTGGTAATGGCTGCATCGAAGCGTTTTTCTGCAATGCCCTGGATACCTCGGCGCATCCCTGGTTCGCCAATATTATCGGCGTGCGGGTGTCATCACATTTCCTTGTTGATCGACAGGGTTCGCTCATCCAGTTTGTCAGTTGCGATCAGCGTGCCTGGCATGCTGGCGTATCGTCCTTCCGCGGACGCGAGGCCTGCAACGATTTCAGTATCGGCATCGAGCTGGAGGGAACGGACACCCAGCCCTACACGGATCGGCAGTATGCAACCCTGTCCGAGCTTGTCCCGACGCTGCTGGGCGCCTATCCCAGACTGACGCCGCAGGCAATTGTGGGCCACAGCGATATCGCACCCGGGCGCAAAACCGACCCGGGACCGGCATTTGACTGGGGCCGGCTGCGGCGGGGGCTGGCCGCAACCCGCGCGTTGTGATGGCTGCCGGGCGTCATCAGATGCGGCCTGTTTTCCTTCAAATGCGATGCCTTCTGCTAGGCTTCCTTCCAACGCTGCAACGCTGCAACTTTGCAACTTTGCAACTTTGCAGCTCTGCAGCTTTGCAATCGTTTGCAACGGCTTGCAACGGCTTGAGGAAGAGACATGGCGGTAAATGATAATACGAGCACCGTCACCGGGCCCGGACGTGTCTCGCTGAGCAGGCGCGGCGAGGCCGAAATGCTCGTACTGACCGTGGCCTTCCATCCCGATCGCGAACTCATCGGCGCGCGTACGGAGTGTCCGTTAAAGCGCCGCGGCAACACAATCACTCTCGGTCGCGATGCGCCGGAATTCGGCTTACCCGGCGGCGATTTTCGCCGGGCACTGCTCGACCGGCATGTCAGCCGACGCGCGGTGCGGCTTACCGGTGCTGGTCTGAAATGGCAGATCAGCCGGCTCCAGGGCAGCAGCCGCCTGGCCGTTGACGGTCGCGACATCGTTTCCGATGCGCCGCTGGATGTGGTCCGCCTGCGCGCGGGCGTGCGGATCATGCTTGCGCACAGCGTTGTTCTGCTGCTGCGCCTCGAGACCACTGCCCCGGACAGCCATGAGGCGGTGGGCGTCGACGGCATGCTCGGCACCAGTGCGTACGCGCGGTCGCTTTCCCGGCAGGTGTCGCGCGCCGCCGCGATTGACAGTGATGTGTTGCTGCTGGGGCCCACCGGCACCGGCAAGGATCTGCTCGCGCGCGCCATTCACGCGCAGAGTCGACGAGCCGCCGCGCCCATGGTGGCGGTGAACATGTCGGCGATTCCAGCGGAGCTGTCTGCGGCGTCGCTCTTCGGTTCCGCGCGCGGTGCCTTCACCGGTGCGACCGACAGGCGCCTGGGTTACTTCGAGCAGGCCAACGGCGGCACGCTGTTTCTCGATGAGATCGGCGATGCGCCGGAGAGCCTGCAGCCGCAGCTTCTGCGCGCACTCGAGCAGCGCGAGGTACAGGTTGTCGGTGGCGACATACGGCCTTTCGACGCGCGTATCATCTCGGCGACGGATACGCCCATCGACGAGGAGGGTGCTGACTTTCGTGCGGCACTGCGACACCGGCTTGGCGCGGTCGAGATTCGTCTGCTGCCGCTGGCGGAACATCCCGAGGATATCGGCCTGCTGTCGGCACATTACCTGGCGTTGGCACTGCAGGAATCCCGGGGCGAGGATCTCTGGAGCATGCTGGCGCAAAGTCAGCACGCGGTGTCGCGAGCGGCAGCGCTGTTTGATCTGCTGCTGGCGCATCCCTGGCCGGGCAATGTCCGGGAGCTGGTCAATGTCACGCGACAGGTCGCGATTTCCGCGGACGGGGATCTGGAGCTTTCCGAAGACCTGGTCGACAGGCTGTCGGATACCCCTGCCGTTAGCGGGGAAGATCGCGGCCGGGGGCGGGATGAACGGGGTCCGGAGCGGCCGCTGCACGAGGTCAGTGAAGCGGAGTTTGCTGCCGTGTGGGAGGCGGGGCGCTATGAAGTGGCCTGGGTTTCCCGCAAGCTCGGCGTGTCGCGTCCGTCGATATATCGGCGCGTGCATAAATCTCCGGATTACCGGCTTGCCGGCGATCTGTCAGTGCAGGAGCTGCGCGCTGCGCTTGCCGAGGCTCACGGCGACGCCCGCGCCGCTGCCGACAATCTGCGCGGATCGTTCACCGCACTGCGGGCGCGGCTCCGGGAGGTGGATGCCATCGTGCCTGACGAGCCCGTGAAGGACGACCAGAATGTAAAGGACGACGAGAACGTGCCCGACGACCAGAACGTGCAGGACGACGAGCCCGTGAAGGACGACGAGAACGTGCCCGACGACGACAGTGGGGATTCGGGGGATGCCTGAAGGCCCGATCCAGCCGGCGGGGCTGCTGCATTGAAGATCGGCCGATACCATATCCAGCGCCAGATAGCGGAGGGCGGTCAGGGCCGGGTTTTACTCGGCTATGACCCGCGTTTGAAGCGCCGCGTCGCCGTCAAGCTGTACCGTCTGCCGGATCAGCGCCAGAGTCGTCGCCAGGTATTGCGCGAAGCCAGGCGCAGCGCGTTGCTGGAGAGCCCGCGCATTACGCGGATTTATGATGTTCTGGTGGCGGGGAATGATCTGGCGATCATCATGCAGGATGTCCCGGGCTGCGATTTGCGCGAGGTTCTCCGGGGTACGCGGCTATCCCTGCCGGCCGCGCTTTCCATTGCCTCGGACATCGCCGCTGCACTTTCCGTCGCAAAACGCTTTGAAACAGTACATGGCGATATCAAACCCGCAAATATACTCATTGACGACAATGGGCGGGCGCTGCTGACCGATTTCGGCGTGGCGCAGGTGGGTGATGACTCGACCGCCCGGGGATTCAGCAATAGTGCGCTGACGCCAGAGCACGTTCGTGGCGTTGCCCTGTCTCCTGCCTCGGACATGTTCGGGTTTGGCGCGCTGCTTTACTACCTGATTGCCGGAGAGCGCCCGTTCGTCGATGCAGAGCCCGGCAGGCAAGCCCTGTGCGAAGGGCGGTTTTCTCCGCTGGCAGACTGGGTCGATGATCGGGACATTCCGCCAGAGCTGGACGTGCTCGTGACGCGCATGCTGGCGCCGGATCCGCGACACAGGCCAGACAGCCTGCATGCCGTGCGCCAGGCGTTGCGGGCTGCCTCTCTGTCGCTGCCGCTGGGAGAATCAGCGCCGGTGCGGGCAGAAACGCGATCATATTATCGCAGTGAGAGCACGGCGGATGTGCCCCGGGAACTGGTGTCCGATTTCGGTGGTGATTCGCGTGGCCGACGCCTCAATCGCAGGGTCCGGTTCGTGGCGGCGCGGTATCCGGTCATCCTGGGCGTATCGGTCTGCGCTGTGCTATCGCTGGGTGTGGTGTTGTGGGTGTTGCGCCCGGGGCCCTGCGTGGCGTTGCAGCCACCGGATGTTCGCGCCGATGCGGTCACGACCATCAGCGCAGACATCAGCCGCGACTGGCTGCAGTCCGCACTGCGACGGGGTATTGAACAAGCCCTGCAGCGTGTGCAGTTGCAAGGCCTTGCCGGCGAGTCGGGTCCGCGCAGCGTCGGGCGCGCGGCCCGGGGTACGCCGTGTGCGGCCGACTACCGGCTGCAGCTGCGCCTGAGGTGCCGCAGCTCCCTGTGTCTGGTGTCACTGGTCAGGAACGGGCTGCCCCTCGCTGCAACGGCGCCACTGTTTGCGGACGCCACGCTACACGAGTGGAGCGGCGCGATTGATCGTCTCTCCGCAATGGCGGTTCAGTAGCGGTCTTCTGAACGCTCCCTGGCCTTGATATCACGTATCAGCCTGCGATTCAGCGGCAGCGGCGCTGCCGAGACCGGGACCACGCGGACCAGGAAGCCGTTGATGAAATCGATCTCGGTAGGGCGCCCCTCGAGCACGTCCTGCAGCATGGAAGAGCGATTGTCTGCGGTGCGCTCTATGACCTGCAGCGCAGTATCCAGCAGCGACTCGACGGCGTCGCCATGATCCGCCGCGCGGCAGGCGAAAGCGACCTCCTCGCACAGGGACTGCAGCACGGGACGCAAGGCTGAGGTTGCAAGTTCGCCGTTGCGGCAGCCGTACAGGGCAGTCAGCGGGTTGATGACGCAGTTGATCGCGAGCTTGCGCCACAGCGTGGTGTCAATGTTGATGTCCCAGACACAGTCCTGCAGGCGGCTCCAGCTGTCTGTAAACCAGTCCGGCGCCCCAGCGGCGCTGCCTGGCAGGCCGATGCGGGTGTCGCCGCTTCCCGCCTGTATCGTGTGCGAGGCCGTGTCGCGAAACGCGCCATCCGTGGTGGTGTCGCGAAACGCGCCATCCGTGGTGGTGCCGCGAAACGCGGCAAGGCCGTATGGCATGGCCGTGGCGAAGCCCATGCCGTTGGCGAGTATGAGCACTGTACTGCCTGCGTGCAGCCGGTGGCTGACGCCGGCGAGCGCCGGGTCGACATCTGCTGCCTTGGTGGTCACCAGCAGCCGGCTCACGGCGTCGGTTTCCGTGCAGGAAGACACGGCAAAGGTGCGTCGTGTTACCTCGGCGCCGCGCTGGAGCGTGAGCGTTCGCTGCGTTTCATTGGGGCTGCGGGAGAGCAGCGTTACGCGGCAGCCGGCGGCCGCAAGGCGATGTGCGAACAGGGAGCCGATCGCTCCCGCGCCGAGAACATACCAGTGGCGATGTGCGTCGTCAGGAGGCACGTTCAGCCATCGACCTATGTGAAACCCGGCTGTTGAGTGCGTGCAGTGCATCCTGCAGTTCACGCCCGGCAAAACCCGTGTTGCAGGCTCGCCACAGTAGATCCAGGTATGCCGCAACGTCACCGGCATTGGCCATCAATGCTCGCTCCTGCGCCGTTGGTTCCCGCTGCAGATAGGCCGTGAGCACCTTGTCGACCGCGGGTGCCGTCTCGGCGGCGACGGCGAGGTCAAACCATCGACTACCCCTGGCTGCGTATTCCCAGTCCAGGGCGTAAAGCGCGCCGCGATGGTGCAGCCGGTTCGCCGACGTAAGGTCGTTATGGCACACGACAGCGGCATGCTGGTCATTATCGAGCGCGCGACAGGCGTGCTGCAGCGGACCTGCCAGGCGCGCCAGTAAATGGCGGCTGTCCGCATCGCAGACCGGCCACAGAAGGTCATGATAGTGTGCTGCGCGCGCCGCGAAATACAGCCGGGGAGCAGCAATCGCGAGGCGGTGGATGGCGCGCAGCATGTCCGCAATGTCCGCTGCGCTGGTAGTGCCCGCCTCGATATCGGGCGCCATATAATCCACCAGCAGTATGCCCTTGCCGGCATCGCAGAAGCGCGGCCGTGGGGCGAGACCGGCCGTCGCCGCGGCCGCCTGAATACGAAACTCGGCTTCCCGGTGAATACCGTTGCGCGTCGGATCAATGCCGTCGAGGCGCAGAACCAGCCGGTCGTCTCCGTTACCCACCAGAAAGCTGTGGTTGCTGCTTCCCCCCGGGCGCAGGGGAGCCACCAGCCTGACGCCCTCGCGGCTCGCCGGCGGTGTCCATTCCTGCCCCTGTTCTTCAATCAGCGTTAGCGCCTCGTCTACGCTGCGGCGAGCACGCTGCGGCGTGGCTGCCGCCTGGCTGTTTGGCGCCGACCGCATCAGAAGCGATACTCGCCGGTCACCCCGACGCGCCGCGGCGCTGCAAACTGGTAGTAGGGCTCGACGGCATAGCCCTTGCGCGGGTCGTTGCCGAAGGATCCGAAGCCTCTTACGTAGTAGTCCTTGTCGGTGACGTTGCGCACCCAGAGGCCAAGCGTCCAGTCCGGCGTGCGGTAGTCGAGGCGCAGGTGGCCGAGTGTCGTGCTGCGGGCGGTGGTGTTGTGGCGGTCGGAAAAATAGAAATTGTCCTTGCCCTCGATCTCCGCACGCAGTTTCCAGTGCTTACCAAAACGATAGCTCGCCCCGGTGCTGAACTGGTAATTGGGTGCATGTGCCTGCTCCCGGCCCGACAGATCCTGCCCCAGGCCGGTAACGTAGTCGTCGAACTCGGCATCGAGCAAGCCCAGGCTCGCAAACAGTTGCAGCCGTTCCGACAGCTGCCAGTCCATCTCCCACTCCAGACCCATGTTGGTGCCCGAGGCGGCGTTGTCGGTGTAGTCAATGAACGCGGTGCTGCCGTCGGGGCGCGGCAGCACCAGCGAGCCGCGGGCCTGCTGGTCCTTGCGGTCCATGTAGAACAGTGCCAGTCGACTGGACAGGCGACCGTCCAGAAATAACGCCTTGTGACCGATCTCGTAGTTCCACAGCAGTTCCTCGTCGTAAAATTCGTTGCCGGCTAACCCGGCTGCTCCCGCCTGAGACAATGCCTGCGGGTCCGTCGACAGCACGCCGGCGTTGACGCCGTTGGCACGGTAGCCCCGGGACGCGCTGGCGTACACCAGCCCGCGCTCTGCGTAGCGGAATTCGAGCGCGATTTTGGCGCCCCACAGCGTGTTTTCCGGGCTGGCTGTGACTGAGTTGCTGTCATTGTAGTCCATGCGGCGCCGCGCCAGGCGCAGGCCTGTACTCAGGGTCAGCTGATCGGTCAGCGCAGTATCCAGCTGTGTGTAGGCGGCGACGGTCCGGGTCCGGTACTCGCTGGTAAAATCCCCGGCCAGGAACGTGTAGCGGCGGCGCAGTGACTCATCGTCTTCCAGGTAGTAAAGACCGGCAACCCAGTCCGCGGCCAGGCCGGCGAACTCCAGCGGCTGTAGCGACGACAGACGCGCCTGCGCGCTGACGCTGCGGCGATCGCGCAGGTAGCGGTCGAAAGAGGAATATTCAAGCGCCGGGGCAATGCCGACAAAGCTCCAGTCCTCATCGTAGGCATAATCGGTATCGGTGTCTGCCAGCGTGAACATGACTTCGGTCAGGACTGTCTGGCCCTCGATATTCCAGGCAACGCCACCGGCGCTGCTGCGCTGGCGATCGTGCCCCGGCTCGTCGGACAGCGTGGTCCGGGTGTTGTCGAGGGAAAAGGCGTCGTAACCGTTATCGACATCGATGTGCATCAGGTTCACGTCTACCCTGTGGCGCGCCCCGGGCAGCCAGCGAAGATGCACGTGCGACGAGAATTCGTCGAGGTTATTGGTATCGCTGCGCCCCAGAAAGGCGTTGTCGATGTAGCCGTCGCTGCGATGCTTGTTGATCGACGCGCGATACATCAGTTGCTCGTCCAGGATTGGCCCGGTGATGCTCAGACCCGCGGTGCGCTCTCCATAGTCACCCACCGTGGCGCGCAGGCGCGCCGCCTGATCCGCCTCTGGCGGCGCGGTACGGATGTTGATCAGCCCGGCGAGCGCATTGGCGCCGTGGAGTGTGCCCTGGGGGCCTCTCAGAATCTCGACCTGTTCGGCGTCGAACAGGGTGCCCACCGCACCGAGCCCGCTGAAATCGATGCCGTTGACCAGCAGCCCGACCGAGGGGTTCAGGGGCTCCACGAACTGACTGCGTTCACCGACGCCGCGAATCTGATAATAGCGGGCGCGTGACGTGCCGCCCGAGAAGTTGACGTTGGGTGTCAGCGCAAGAATTTCCTCGAGATGCTGAGCGGCTCGCGCGGCGATGGTCGCGGCATCCGTGACGCTGGTGCTGGCGGCCTGGTTCAGCAGCGATATATCGCGGAATTCTGCCGTGACGACGATCTCCGGCAGAGCGATCTCCTGCAGAGACTGTGGCGAATCGGCAGCACACAGGCCGGCGGCGAGTGCGCTGCCGAGGAAAAGCGACACACGTGTTCGGGACTGCGGTTTGCGGTGTTTGTGGTGATTGTGGTGATTGTTCTGTTCGTGCTGTCTGGTGTGCTTGAGGTGCATGCGCTTCACTCCCGTTGTGACTGAGAATGGCGCGGGAGGAGAGCGGAGTATGCCGTCACCATCCCTACGCCGGTATGATCCGGATCAGGTTCGAAGGGTCCGCGACAATCGCGTCTCAGGCCGGAGGCCTCCCCTTGGTTAGCGGAACGCAGTATAGTCAGGGTTAAGCGACGGGGCAAGTTCCGGCACCTAGTTCCGGCGGCCGGCGCCCGGTGCCCGGTGCCCGGTGCGTTGTTATCCGGCGTGCTCCATCCGGCGTGGTCCATCCGGCGTGGTCCGTGATTGGCGTTTACCCGGGCGGTAGGCATACTGCAGCTCTGGGCCGAGACGGTAATGTTCAGCGACTGCAACACGGATGACTGCAATATGCATGAAAGGTATCCATGGACAGGTAGATCGAATGTCTGATGAGCCAGAAGCGGTGTCCAGCACCGGGAGCGGGCAGGCGCACGGCGACGATATCGCGGTAGACAGCAGGCTGCTGACCGGGGTGCTCGAGACCCACCAATGGCTAACCGGTGACAACGAGCTGGCGGATTGCATCGACTTTCTTCTGTCGGATCTGCCGCGCGCTCTCGGCGTCCCGGCTGCAGAGCTGCACCTGCTTGACGGGGATGGCGATATTGGCCGTACGCTCCCGGATGAACTCAACCAGAGTCAGGCGCTGACGCTGAGTAATGACTCTCTGTCGCTGCATTCCCTGCACGCCGCCACGCCGCAGATCGAGATTATAGGGTTTGCCGACCCGCGCATGTTCCGGATTCTGCGCTGGAATCAGACAGCCAATGGCGCGGTGCTGACGCCGCTGCTGGACGAGGGTCGCCTGATCGGGAGCTTTCACCTGGGGCTCACTCAGGAGACATCCATCGCCGGTCGTGCTGACCTCACGCTGCTGCAGAGTCTGACACACGGTGTGGCACTGGCGCTGCAGCGTGCGCTGCGCCAGCAGAAGACCGATGAGCTCATGCTGCTGGATGCCGAAACCGGCGTGGGCAACCGGCGTGCCTTCCGACGGGTACTGGGGCGTGAGGTGGCTCGGGCGAGGCGCAGCGGCCAGCCGGTTTCGATGCTTCTTCTCAAGGTGGACAACTTCGTGGACCTGTGTATCGACTACGGGCATGCGGTCTGCCGCTTCCTCATGCGCCGCCTGGCCCAGCGTCTGTCTTCATGCCTGCGGGAGACCGACCATATTTCCCGCGTTGAGGACGATTGTTTCGGCTTGCTCCTGCCGGCCTGCAGCGAACCTTATGGACACGACATCGGCGAGCGTCTGTGCGGCGATATTCGTGAATTCGCGATCGACGACAGACGCGGTGGCGTATTCCACACCACCCTGAGCGTCGGCGTCGTCAGCTGGGATCCCGCCACCTTGCCGTCCGACAGCCGCGAGCGTCTGGTTGCGCTGTTCGAATCCGAGGCGGCATCGGCGCTGGCAAAATCCATGACCCGCGGAGGTAACGGCGTCAGCATCTCTCGCCTGGGCGCACTCATGATCTGAATCCCCGCCTGCCCGGCCTGCCGGTTGTTGTGCCTGTAGTCATGCCGGTAGTTGTGCCTGTAGTTGTTTCTTTAGTTATGCCTGTAGCTATGCCGGTCAGTCTGTCGTGATACACCACGACTCCCGTGGTATCCTGCGCGATTGCAAAGCGTCTTTACAGGGGCGTTTCCCATTCGACGGTTGGCACTGTTGCCGAGGACGTGTTGCGCATGGATCTGCTGCTGATTCTGCTGCTGCTTTTTATCGCTGTTGCTCTCATGGTGTTTCTGGGGGAGCGGTTCGCCAAAACGCCCAGTCCGGAACAGCTGGCGCGCCTGCGGCGCTGGCTTATCCCGCTGGTGGGTGCCGTTCTTGTACTGTCATTACTGGATTTTTACTGGGGCTGATCCGCGCCGGCAGCCGCTGGATCAGCGCCCGTACACAAGCAAAGAGGGAGAAGGGAAGTCATGGTGGAGCAGAAGGCGACCAACGTTCACTGGCACGACGGTGATATCGGGCGTGACGAGCGCGCGCGATTGCTCGGACACCGCGGCGCCACCATATGGTTCACGGGCCTGTCCGGCAGCGGCAAAAGCACGGTGGCGGTGGAACTCGAGGGCGTTCTGCACGAGCTTGGCGTTCTGGCCTATCGCCTTGACGGCGATAACGTCCGCATGGGCATCAACCGAAACCTGGGTTTCAGTGCCGAGGACCGTACCGAGAACATCCGCCGTGTCGGAGAGGTCGCCAAGCTGTTTGTCGATAGCGGGGTTATCGCACTCAGCAGCTTTATCAGTCCCTACGCGGCAGATCGCGATGAGGTGCGGGCCCTGCACGAGACAGCGGACATGGACTTCATCGAGGTGTATGTGGACTGTCCCCTCGCAGACGCGGAAGCGCGAGATCCCAAGGGCCTGTACAAAAAGGCTCGGGCCGGTGAGATTCGCAACTTTACCGGTATAGACGATCCCTATGAGGCGCCCTCGGCGCCCGAGGTGCATCTGCATTCCGAAAGCCAGAGTCTCGACGCTGAAGTGGCAGAGATACTCGCCCTGCTGCGTCAGCGCGGCATCATCCCCGAAGCCTGAGCCCCTCACCTCTCGTTCTCGCACAGACCCGCATACCCGGAGAAAGTAAATGATCAGCCCACATGGATCAGAACAGCTCAACGCCCTGTTTGTCGCCAACGAACGCGACCGCGAAGCACTTGCCCAAGAGGCCGAATCCCTGCCTTCATTGTTGCTGAATTCCGCCGCTGCGGCCAACGCCGTCATGCTCGGTGCCGGCTATTTCAATCCGCTCACCGGCTACATGTCCCTCGCCGACGCGCAGTCCGTGGCCGAATCCATGTCCACGACCAGCGGTCTGTTCTGGCCTGTGCCCATTGTCAATTTCACTGACGATACCGGGATCAGCGCTGGCGATCGCATCGCGCTGCGCGACCCCAATGTAGACGGCAACCCGGTCCTCGCCGTGATGGACGTGGAGGGCGTTGACGAGGTGAGCGATACACAGGTCTGGGACCTGGCGGAGCACATTTTCCGCACCCGCGATCCGGCGCATCCCGGCGTCGAGACATTCACATCGCTGGGTCGTCGCCTGCTGTCGGGGCCCATCCGCGTGCTCAACTTTTCCTATTTCGCCAGGGAATTTCCCGACACCTTCCGCACGGCGGTGCAGATCCGAGAGGAGATCGCGTCCCGCGGATGGGAGCGTGTGGTTGCCTTCCAGACGCGCAACCCGATGCACCGTGCGCACGAGGAACTGTGTCGCATGGCGATGCAGGACCTGGACGCCGATGGCATCCTTATCCACATGCTCCTTGGCAAACTCAAGCCCGGCGATATCCCCGCCGATGTGCGGGATGCGGCGATCCGCAAGATGGTGGACGTCTACTTTCCGCCAAACAGCGTGATGATAACGGGGTACGGTTTCGACATGCTCTACGCCGGACCGCGGGAAGCGGTGCTGCACGCCGTGTTCCGCCAGAACTGTGGCTGCACCCACCTGATTGTGGGGCGCGATCACGCCGGCGTGGGGGATTACTACGGCGGTTTCGATGCGCAGCATATCTTCGACAATGAAGTGCCCGATGGCGCGCTGCAGCTGGAGATCTACCGGGCGGACCATACCGCCTATAGCAAGAAGCTCGACCGCGTGGTAATGATGCGCGACGCGCCGGACCACGACCAGGACGATTTCGTGCTGTTGTCAGGCACTGCGGTGCGCAAGATGCTGGGCGAGGGTATCGCCCCGCCACCCGAATTCTCCCGGCCCGAGGTGGCAAGCATCCTGATGGACTATTATCGGCGCAGCCAGGTCTGAAGTATGCGCTGAGGCCTTCGATGGCGGTGTTCCGCCCGAGGATGACCGCAGGTTCACAATAGTGTCACAATTTTGCCATTAAATGGGCGCCGCCGGGAGCGCTGGCAGGCTGGCAGGATGTGAGACAGCCGGCGCGCAGGGTGAGTGGCACGGAGACCAACATGGTGCAGGTGTGGCGTGACAGATGGAACGCGGCGGGCGAGATGCTGTCCCGGGTGGGCTCGACTGTCACCGCAGCGCTGTCTGAGCCGCGTGCGACCCGCCGTATACAGGGTCTCGTTCTGCTGCTTGCTGGCCTGTGGGGCGTGATGTCGCTGGTCGCCATCGTCTGGTCGCTCATTCCGCTGCGGCCGGTACCGGCCCCGCCTCTTGGCGAGATCATCAATCCCGTGCGCGAGGCCGCGGCGACAGCAAATGCACCGCCGGTTGATATCGATCGGCTGGCGGGCTTGCATCTGTTTGGCGAGCCGGGGAGCGCCAGCGCAGAGGAGCTGTCTCGGCTGGAGGCGCGCCAGGCCGCGGCGGTGGATGCGCGGGCCGGCATCGAAGACGACGCGAATGAATCACAGCTGCCGCTGCTGCTGCGCGGGGTGGTCTCGTCACGCGATGACGGTCTGGGTTATGCCATGATCGAGCACCGCGGCGAGCAGGCAGTGTACGGCGTTGGCGACGAGTTGCCGGTTCAGGGCCGGGTATCACTGGCCAAGGTCCTGCCGTCCAGAGTCGTCATCGATAATGGCGGCAGTTACGAGCTGCTGCGCCTGTACGACCAGGACGCGCTGTCGCGACAGCTCAGCGACCGGGGGCGGCAAGCGCGGGCGCCTTCGGTGCCGACCCGGTCAACGGCTGGCGGCGCGGTACCGCAGGCGGTCGAGGCGGAGCGTCCGGGCCTGGCCGCGCAGTATCGAGACCGGCTCTATAGCGATCCTCAGTCGCTCGCGGAGGTGGTACAGGTCGCACCGGTTCGCAGCGGTGCCGATCTGCTGGGCTATCGATTGTCCCCGGGGCGTGCCGGTGAGGATTTCACGGCGCTTGGCTTCGAAGCGGGCGACATCGTGACGGCGATCAATGGGCTGTCCCTGAGTGACCCGGCCAACACGCTGCGACTCTACCAGGCCATGCGTGACGAACAATCGGCAGTGTTTGAACTACAGCGAAACGGCAGCGAGCTTGTGTTGAGTGTCCAGCTGCCGGACAGCGGGAATCGCGAATGAGACTGACAGGCTTTCAGGTAACGGGGTGGACGGGCTGGCGTCGCCGTTTACGACAGAACCTTCTGCTTTTGCTCATGGCACCGTTGGCGGGCGTCGCCCTGGCCCAGGACTTTACGGTCAACCTCAAGGACACGGATATACAGGAACTGATCAAGTTCGTGGCCGAAGTCACGGACACGACAATCGTGGTGGACCCCGGTGTGAAGGGCAAGGTCAGGGTCGTATCCAACAAGCCCATCCCTGAATCGCAGCTGTATGATCTGTTTCTTTCCATTCTCGATGTTCACGGTTTCACGGCGGTGCGTTCCGGCAATGTGGTGCGCGTGATACAGGCCAAGGATGCGCGCTCATCGTCGCTGCCTGTGGAAGCGGACAATGCGTCCACCGTGTCCGACGAGTACGTGACCCAGGTCATCCGCCTCGAGAATATCTCTGCGTCCAAGCTGATTCCCGTGCTCCGCCCCCTGGTGCCACAGCAGGCGCACATGGCGGCTTACGCACCCAGCAATGCCATTATCATGTCGGATACCGGCGCCAACATCCGGCGCATCACCGAGATCATACAGCGCATGGACACCTCGGCCACGCAGGAGTCCGACGTGGTGCCGTTGAAGCACGCGGTTGCCGCCGATGTCGTCAGCATGCTGGAAAAAATCAACCGGCCCGAGCAGGGGTCGGAGGGGCCGGAGCCCGAGGTCCTGCTGGTGCCGGATACGCGCACCAACAGCGTGCTGGTGACGGGTGACGAGCTGCAGCGCGCGCGTATCACTACCCTGATCGCCTACCTCGATACCCCGCTTGAGCAGACCGGCAATGTGCAGGTGATCTACCTTGATTACGCGCACGCGCCGGCAATGGCCGAGGTGCTGTCGCGGGTGGTACAGACAATTTCGCAGGGCGGAACGGGTGATGGCGGGACAGCCAGCAGTCGCGACCGGGCGAGTATAGAGGCCGACGAGGACACCAACAGCC
>JBHEPQ010000333.1:0-6263 GCA_046260215.1 Chromatocurvus sp. | reverse complement strand
GTGTTTTTTTCCGCTTGCGTGCTGTCCAGTTTGCCGATATTTCCCTCGATCGCGTCGATCAGGGTGCGGAATGGTATGGGCAGTGATTCGTCCTCGAAGTCGAGGCGGGCATCACTCAGGCGCAGGCCGTCGGCGCGTATCACCCAAGGCACTTTATCCGTCGCTGTATCCGATGCGTCGCTGTCTTTTTCTTCTTCTTTTCCAGGCGCAGCGTCGCGGTTTTCGGGTGCGTCCGACTCGGGCAGCGCCATCTGCGCGTTCAGCCTGCCATCGGGCAGAATATGCAGGGTGCCGCGGTAGCCGGTCAGTGCCATTCTGGCGACGTCGACGGTCTGTTCCTGCACATTTACCCGGACTCCCGGAATGCTAAGCTCATCCCAGCTCAGTGCCGATGTTTCGCGCCCCACAATGTTGAGCGCGAAACGATCCACGGCCGTGTCCAGTGCGACGCTGGCCGGTGCGAAATCTGCCAGTGTCGCGCTACCGTTGATGCGCAGTTCGCCGTGGTCGATGGTCGCACGCAGGTAATCCCCCAGAACCGGATTGAACCAGGCCAGAGGCTGGTCCGACAGCTGGTATTCAAAGCTGCCGTTGCCGCTGCCGAGGTCCAGCTCTCCCGAGAGTGTGAACTCACTGCGATCGTTCGCGCGGAACGAGAGCGCAATGCTGCTGTTGCCTTCCGCCGGCCATCCGATATCGCGCAGGTTAACGCGCACCGGAAACAGCTCGATGAGCTCCGGTGTGGTATAGCGCGAACGCCAGCTCACTCGAGTGTTATCGGTGGACAGGCGCTGTAACGACACTTGCCAGGGCGCGTCCTGATCTCCCCCTTCTGCGCCGGCCCCTGTTCCTGTATCGGAACCGTCCGGGCGATCGTCTGCGTCGAGAGGCATGGGTAGGAACATGGAGAGCAGGCTGTGAGTATCGCCCTCGCTGAACCCCGCCAGTGCCAGGCCGTCGATATCTACCTGTTCTAAGATGACGCTGCGCTGTTCGCTGCTTACCCCGATGCCGTCGATGCTGACCGACGGCAGACTTACCGAGGTGTCGGGCAGGGACTCCCGGTCGACGGGCAGTATGTTCAGCGCTCGCAGCGCAACGCTTCCATCCTCGAGGCCGAAAACCGGCGCGTCACGCCATGACGCGGTGTAGCTGCCCTCGATGTCCAGCAGGGCGCTGTCGACGACAAACGCGAGCTGTGGTGCCAGGTAGCGGTAGGCCGGGCGCAGGTCGATATCTGCCAGGCGCACGTCGCCCTTGCTCTCGCGTGTCGCCAGTGACAGATCGCCCTGCCCGTCGAGGCGTCCCCCGTGCTGTGTCACGATGGACAGCCGGTACGGACTGCTCGCCTCGCGCACGGTAGATAGCCGGCTGGCCTTGAAAGCGAGGCTGTCCACGAACGTCCGGTAGGCCGGAGAACGGGATTCATCGCTGAAACGCAGCTGGTCTGTCTGCAGGTCGATGTGCTTGATGGTGAATGCCGGAAGCTCTGTCGGCCCGTCATCCGCCTCGGCGCCTGCCTCGGGCATGAGATCGCTGAAGTTGAATTCGTCCTCGTCAATCCGCACGAGGTTGAGGTTCAGACCTACGACCGAAAGCGAGTCCAGTACGACGCCATTGCCCAGAAGGCTTGCCAGGGACAGGTTGGCCCGGGCACGCTCGAGTGATATCAGCGCAAGCTCGCCGTCGACCTGTGCCTTCAGTTTTATGCCCCTGAATTCCAGCGAAAGGGTAAATGGGTTGAACAGTATCAACTCGCTGGATAGGGTGCGCCCCATCGTCTGCTCGACAAGGCGCGGTGCCATGACGTTCATCGCCGGCAACAGCACCAGCAGACAGAGGGCGAGGTAGACCAGGTGAATGGCAGCGAAAATGCGAATTATGCGCTTCAGCATAGTGTCTCCGATTCATGGGAATCACCCGGGGGTCGGCTCGATCGGGTAAGATAGTCACTGACTCCGGGGCAGCCTGCAAGCCGGGCACCTTGCCTGCGAGCCAGACCACCGGGAGACGGAGAGTATCCTGCACATGTCGACACACATGATTCTTGTTTTCAGCTGTCCAGACCAGTCCGGCATTGTTGCGAGGGTATCCGCGTTCATCGCAGGTGCCGGGGGTAATATTCTGGAGTCCTCGCAGTATGGCGACGCGCAGACGGGCCGTTTTTTTATGCGCACCGAGTTCAGTGTCGAGGCGCAGGGCAAACCGGGTGCCGAGACACTGCGGCGGGGGTTCGAGCCGGTTGCCGCACATTTCGGCATGAGCTGGCAGCTGTGTCCATCCGATGATCGCATGCGCGTCGTGATCGCCGTGTCGCGCTGGGGACACTGTTTCAATGCGCTGCTGAACAACTGGCGCGCCGGCGTGCTGCCGATTGAAATCGTGGCCGCGGTATCCAACCACGACGACCTGCGCGCTGTCAGTGAGTGGTACGGTGTTCCTTTTCACCACCTGCCCGTGACCCCGGAGACACGGGCGCAGCAGGAGCAGGCAATTCTGCACATCATGCGTAACAGCAATGCCGATCTGCTGGTTCTCGCCCGGTATATGCAGATTCTGTCGGACGATCTGTGTCGTCATCTCGAGGGCCGGGCAATCAATATCCATCACTCGTTCCTGCCCGGGTTCAAGGGCGCAAGACCCTACCACCAGGCGCATGCGCGCGGGGTGAAGCTGATCGGTGCCACGGCCCACTACGTCACCAGTGACCTGGATGAGGGGCCGATTATTGATCAGGATGTGGAGCGCGTGACGCACGCGCATCAGCCCGAGGATCTGGTCATGATCGGCCGCGACCGCGAGAATGCCGTACTCGGTCGGGCGGTGCTGTGGCACGCCCAGCATCGAGTCCTGCTCAATGGGCGGCGCACGGTTGTCTTCGGGCGTTGACGTGCGGATCGATCGCTGCCATTCCGCGCGGGACGAACGCGATTGGCTGGCCCGGGAGACCCGGGCCGAGCAGGATGAGCTGCGGGTGTTGTTCTGTCATTACCGTGAGCCGGCCGTTATTTTTGGTCTGTCGCAGCGCCCGGATACGGCCCTGCAGCGTCGCCTCGATAAGGCAGGCGTCGACTGGATGCGTCGTCGTGCAGGCGGCGGTACCGTGTATGCTGGACCATGGCTGCTGGGCGTGAGCGTTATTCTACCGTCGTATCATCCAATGACTGCGCTGGAGCCCGTGCAGGCCTACCGCTGGTTCGGTGGGCTCTGGCAGCGGGCGCTCGGCGCTCTGGGATGTCCTAGCCAATTGCCAGACCGCGCATCGATAAGCGCTTCGCAACAGCAGGCGCGTGATCAGGGCGTGAACTGGGCCTGCTATGGCGCCCTGGGCCATGGCGAGCTGGCCAGTGATGAGGCGGTGCCACGCAA
The DNA here is from genome assembly GCA_046260215.1 of Chromatocurvus sp. Classification (GTDB taxonomy): domain Bacteria; phylum Pseudomonadota; class Gammaproteobacteria; order Pseudomonadales; family Halieaceae; genus Chromatocurvus. The sequence continues at coordinate 2,894 of JBHEPQ010000333.1, read as the reverse complement.
GATTCTGGGGATCGCCCAGGTCCGCACGCGGACGTCATCCACGCTGGTCGCCGGTCTTAACCTCACGGCGGTAGATTGGCCGCTTTTGTGCGAGCTGCTTGCGAGACCAGCGATACAGGGCACGCAGCTGAAGCGCAAGACGGCGTCGCTGGCTGAACTTGTCCGTGTCGGTGACTCTGCAACGGCGGAGGCGCTCGCCAACCGGATAGAGCCGATCTTCGTGGCGGCGCTCAGGCGTGCCGCAGCAGTGGCCGATGCATCCAGCCATGTGCATCCGGTGAGGCACATCCAGTGAGGCGCATCCAGCCAGACGCTTGCCTCTAGCGTCTCGAGATCCTACCCTCGGTGCCTGTCATTTCCGGCGCTCAGACGCGAGCAGATATCGACCCGGTCACATATCGAACCCGACAAAGGGGGCCTTCGGACCATGCAGCATCAGGCACACATCATTGACGGCAAGGCCGCCGCGTTACGTCTGCGCGAGACGGTTGCCGCCGAAGTCAGCAGGCTGCGAGCGTCGCACTCTCTGGTGCCCGGCCTCGCCGTGGTGCTGGTCGGCGAGGACCCGGCCAGCGAGATCTACGTGCGTAACAAGGGCAGGCAGACGGCCGAAGCCGGCATGCTTGGTCGTGAGTACAAGCTTGACGCCTCGGTGCCTGAGGACGAGGTTCTTGCGCTCATCGACGAGCTGAATAATGATCCGGAGATTCACGGAATCCTTGCCCAGCTGCCGATGCCGGCGCATATCGATGAGCAGCGGGTGATCAGGGCCATCAAGCCTGAAAAGGATGTGGATGGCTTCCACCCGCAGAATACCGGGGAACTTGTGAACGGGACCCCTGGAGCACTTGTCCCGTGTACTCCTCTGGGCTGCCTGTTCATTCTGAGGGAGTATTTTCGGGGCGAGCTGTCGGGACGTAACGCGCTTGTGATCGGTCGCAGTAACATCGTCGGCAAACCCATGGCGCAGCTCCTGCTGCAGGAAAGCTGCACCGTCACAATCGCTCACTCAAGCACGCAAGATCTGCCCGGAGTCTGCCGTCGCGCCGATATCGTTGTCGCGGCGGTGGGGCGACCGGAAATGGTGCGCGGTGACTGGGTGGCGCCCGGCGCGGTTATCGTCGATGTCGGCATCAATCGCCTGCAGGGCGAGGGCGGCAAGACACGGCTGGTGGGGGACGTCGCGTTCGAGGAGGTGGCCGCGGTGGCCGCGGCCATCACCCCGGTGCCCGGTGGCGTCGGGCCGATGACAATAGCCTGTCTGCTGCGCAACACCGTGATTGCAGCCTGCCGACAGGCCGACGTTGAATGCGAACTTGCCTGAGGCAGCGTCAATAGCTGAGCCAGGTGCCCTCGTCATCTGCGACTATCCATTGCTGTGAATACCAGAAGAACTCTCCCTGCTGCCCGATTGAGGGCGCAGTGCAGTTGATCTTGTTACGGCCGGCACGCAGCGGCGGCAGCTTGACGGTCACCTCGTCTGCTTCCCGGCCCACATCCAGGGCCTCGCCCTCGGTACTGTAGCAGGCAAGCGCATCGCGCCGGAAACGTTCATCCGCAACGAGATCAAAGCGTAGCGTCGACGGCGGTGTACGCCCCTCGGGTATCAGCGTATCGCCGTGCCTTACCTGTGCCACGGGCAGAGGTCGTGCGTTCAGGGCAGTCGCCAGCCTGTCGGTGCTGTCGAAGCCCGTTGCCATGGGAAATCGGGGGATTGCCGTCGCCGGGGTCCCGGCGCCCAGTGCACCGGACTGCTGCGCCAGCCCATACAGCCCGCGCGATGCCACGAGGCTCTGCAGCGCGCCCGAATACTCGCCAAAGGGATAGGCGAAAGCCTGTATGAATGCCCCGGGCAGCTGCTGCGCCAGGCGCTCTACGCTGCCGTCGATCTCGGCCGCGGCGCGCGCGACCCAGGCCTGTGAGATCGCATGCTCGCTCCCCCGAAGCAGGTGGTCGTGCGTTACGGAATGCGCCCCGAATGTGGCAAGCCCGGACGCAGCCAGCTGCTGCAGTTGCTGCCAGGACAGACTGTTGGCGTGGTCCTGATCCACAGCCGCGGTGGCGACAAATACTGTAAAAGGCATGTCGCGCGACATCAGCTCCGGCAGCGCCTCCCGGTAAACCGAGGCGTAGGCATCGTCAAACGTAATCGCGACCGCATGCTCCGGAACGTCGCCGCTGTGGTAAATGCCACGCAGAAGATCTGAAAGCGACACGACCCGGAAACCGTTGTCCTCAATATAGTCAAGGTGATTGCGAAACTGTGCCGGCGTAACGCTGGTGCTGGCAGGCGTGGCCGCGTCGACATGGTGATACATGAGGATGACGCCGTGGTCTGCGCTGGAGCTCATCGCCAGGAGACAGGCCAGCAACCCTGTCAGGCCGCGCCTCACGATGAGCTCTTTTCGGCCTGAAGTTGTCGGTATTGCCGGATCATGGCGCGGACGTCGTCGACGTAGGCCTCCCTCCGCTCCGAGTAGTGTGTCAGCCCGCTCGCCAGCGCCATGCCCGTGGGCGATTCGTCGTTCTCGCGCTGCTGTTGTCGCAGACGCCGGAATTCAGCATAGCTTTCGTGCGTGTTCAGGTTGTTCATGTAGCGGCGCATGGCCTCAGAGACACTCGGGAACGTTTCGACCTCATGGCTGGCACCGGCGGGCCTGTTGCCGGGGACCAACCCGCAGCCTTCAACATAACACCACTGCCCGAACAGATTGTTGGCCTCGACGGCAAAGCGTGAGCGTCCCCAGCCGGACTCCTTTGCCGCCTGTGCCAGCGCCAGCTCGATCGGTATGGTATCGACGCGCAGCATCAATACCTGAAACAGCGGCGCGAGCGGTGCGTCCTCATTCCACTCCAGCTCGTACTGAGACGCGAGTCTGGCCAGCCATCGGCGG
>JBHEPQ010000319.1:0-5666 GCA_046260215.1 Chromatocurvus sp. | reverse complement strand
CGGGCCGCTATGGCTTTGACGAGGGCTATCTCACTGGTCTGCTGATCGGCGATGGCACCCTGAAGGAAGACAAGGCAGTGCTCTCGGTATGGGCACAGCCACTGGCTGTCAATGAGGGCGGCAGCGGCGACGGCACCGATGGCATCATGGCGGCGGCACTGGCCGCGGCGCGCAGCATGCCGCACCGGGCCGATTTCGCCGGCTGGCAGAAAGTGTCAGGGCGCAACGAGTACCGTCTTGCCACGGGTGCACTGCGCCAGCTGGCCGCGGACCTGGGCATGGCGCCGGGGCGTAAGCACATCACGCAGGAAGCGGAGCGCAGCTCCAGCGACTTCCACCGCGGCCTGCTGCGTGGCCTGTTCGACGCTGACGGCTCTGTGCAGGGCAACCACCAGAAGGGTGTAAGCATTCGCCTGTCGCAGTCCAGTATCCCCACCCTGGAAGCCGCGCAGCGTATGCTGCTGCGACTCGGCATCAACTCCACTCTATACCGCGAGCGCCGACCCGCAGGCGAGTCTCAGTTGCCCGACGGCCACGGCGGTTACGCCGGCTATGCCACGGCCGCACAACACGAACTGGTGATATCGGGCGATAACATCGCCACTTATGCAGAGGCAGTGGGCTTTGCCGACGGCGCCAAGCAGGAACGGCTGGAGCGGGCCCTGGCTGGTTATCGCCGCCAGTTCAACCGCGAGCGCTTTGTCGCCACGGTGGCAAGCGTGGAGGACGACGGCGTCGAGGACGTCTACGATGTGCAGGTGCCTGGCATCAACACCTTCGACGGCAACGGCCTGCACGCACACAACTGCGGCGAGCAGCCGCTCCCCCCCTACGGCAGCTGCCTGCTGGGCTCCGTCAACCTGACCAAACTGGTGCTCGACCCGTTCACCGAGAAAGCCCGCTTTGACTGGGATCGCTATCGCGAAGTCGTCGCCGTGTTCACGCGCATGCTCGACAACGTGGTGGAGATCAACGGTCTGCCACTGCCGGAGCAGCGCCACGAAATTACCTACAAGCGACGCCACGGCATGGGCTTTCTGGGCCTGGGCTCCACGCTGACCATGCTTGGCATGCGCTACGGCGACGAGGCGTCGGTGGAATTCACCGAGGAAGTCTCGCGGGAGATGGCGCTCACAGGCTGGCAGCAGGCACTGGAGCTGACGCGCGAAAAAGGCGCCGCGCCAATCATGGACGACACCTTCGAAGTCACCCCGGCCATGCTGGAGCTGCGACCGGAGATGGTTGCCGATGGCATCAAGGCCGGTGACACGCTGTCCGGTAAGGTACTGCACGCAAAATACAGCCGCTACATGCAGCGCGTGTCAGAAGTGGCGCCGGAGCTGGTGGAACAGCTCGCCGCCGAGGGCGCGCGCTTTACCCATCACTCGTCGATTGCGCCCACCGGGACGATCTCCCTGTCGCTGGCCAACAACGCCAGCAACGGCATCGAGCCCAGTTTTGCGCATCACTACTCGCGCAACGTGATCCGTGAGGGGCGCAAGAGTAAGGAAAAAGTGGATGTCTTTTCCTTTGAGCTGCTGGCCTATCGTGAGCGCGTCAATCCGCGGGCCATGCCCTATACCGAGGATGCGGCGGCGCAGCTGCCCGGCTATTTCTCGGTCGCCGACGACGTCACGCCCAAGCAGCACGTGGATATCCAGGCGGCGGCGCAGAAATGGGTGGATTCATCCATTTCCAAGACCGCCAACGTGCCCACGGATTACCCGTTCGAGGATTTCAAGAATATCTACCTCTACGCCCATGAGATGGGTCTGAAGGGCTGCACCACCTTCCGCTTCAATCCGGAGGCGTTCCAGGGGGTACTGGTGAAGGAGGCCGACCTCGAGAATACCCGCTATCAGTTCACCCTGGATGACGGCAGTACGGTGGAAGTAAACGGCAATGAGGAAGTCGAATACGACGGTGAGATGCACTCTGCCGCCAACCTGTTCGACGCGTTGAAAGAAGGCTACTACGGCAAATTCTGAAACGGCAGATGCCGGCGGAGGGACACACATGACAGTCAAGATCGACAGCAAGATCGTCAGTTACAAGGTGATCGAGAAAGAAGACCCGGCCGCAGCAGCGGATGTCGCGGAGCCGGCCAACGAGGAAAGCGATGTCGTGCATATGCACGAATCTTTCCAACGCCCCGAGCGCCTGGTCGGCTCCACCTACAAGGTGAAGACGCCCATGTCAGAGCATGCGCTGTACATCACGGTTAACGACGTGATCCTCAACGAGGGCACCGAGCACGAGGTGCGGCGACCCTTCGAGGTGTTCATCAACTCCAAGAACATGGAGCACTTCCAGTGGGTGGTCGCGCTCACACGGCTGATTTCAGCTGTGTTCCGCAAGGGCGGTGATGCCACCTTCCTGGTCGATGAGTTGAAGGCGGTGTTCGACCCACGCGGCGGCTACTTTAAGAAAGGCGGCGTGTTCATGCCCTCCATCGTGGCCGAGATCGGCTACGCGATCGAGGACCATATGAAGCACATGGGCATGATCGAGAGCAAGCTCGACCGGCATCAGCAGAATTTCCTGGAGCAGAAGCGCAAGGAAGTCGTCGGGGATACCGTCGTAAAAAAGTCTGAAGGCGTTGAGGAGGAAGACGAATCCGCTCCCGTATTTCCTCCCAGCGCCACCCTGTGCATGAAATGCCATACCAAGGCCGTGGTGCTCATGGATGGGTGCATGACCTGCCTGAACTGTGCCGACTCCAAATGCGGCTGACGCTTCCATAACATTGCTGGTGGGCCGGCCACGCCCCGCGAGCGCCTGCAACCGTGCCGGCACTCCATCCCATCCAAGAGTGGGCGGTCGCGATAAAACGGAATGAGCGGTCACGTCGATGCGGAATACGCATAGACTGATGTGAGCAGCGACAGAAGTTAAAAAGCGTTGAGGCCGAGTGTATTGAGCAGCACCAGCTGTCGTCCTACAGGCAATCCCTATATAGAATGCAACCACCGCTAAGCGCTTCAAACAGACGTTTATATGCCATGCTGCGCACGGCGTATAAACGCTAAGACACTATGCAGCTTGACACTGTTGCGCAACACGCTACACTGTAATTCATGATCAAGTCTTTTAAGCACAAGGAATTGCGCCGTTACTATGAGACAGGGAGCACACGTGGCATCCAGACACAGCACGCTAAGCGCCTGAGAATGCAGCTGGCAGCCCTGGATACCGCAATGGAGATTTCTGATCTGGACATTCCTGGATACGGGTTACATCCGCTCAAAGGGAATCGAAAGGGAATTTGGTCCATAACAGTGAGCGGAAACTGGAGGCTGACCTTCGAATTCTCGGACGGCAACGCGTATCTGCTTGATTATGAGGATTACCACTGATGTCTATGCACAACCCTCCACATCCTGGCGAGTTCATTCTGGCGACGTACATGGAGCCCTACGGACTGAGCTGCCGCTACCTGGCCGAGCAGCTGGACGTGTCGCCATCCACTTTGAACCGGATTCTGAAGCAGCAGAGCGGCGTCAGCCCGGAAATGGCGTTGCGCCTCTCGAAGGCATTAGGCCGTACGCCACAGAGTTGGCTTGTCATGCAGGACGCTTACGACCTGTGGCATGCGGTTAAAACGATCGAACTGGATAAAGTCCACAAGGTTGAATTAACCGCTGCATAACCATCAATTGCACGCGACCAGACAAGCTGGCGCGTCACACAACTCCCGCAGAACAGACATGGCAAAGCTGCCCCTGTCCAGAGTAAAGCCAAGGAGCACGCCTGCACCGCTCAATTCGCTTGTCAGATCCCGCACCGGCAGCCGAAGACTACGCGTGCCCGGCTCAACCCGCGCCCCGTCCAGGGCCTGCTGCCATTCTGCCGGCTCGATCCCGGCATCATCGAGGACCAGAGCGATCTGCGCGGGGCGAACCGGCATGCCGGCGCGTCTGCGCCTCAGGCATCAAAAAGGTCGGGCGTGGCAGCGTCTCGCAGCACCCGCACCTCATCGCCGATCCGGAATTGTCCGCCGCGCAGTATGCGGCAGCACAGGCCGCCATGGCCCATCATTGCTGCCACAGCGCCGCGACCGAGGGCAGATTCCATGCGCGAGCAGGGGTGACAGAGCGCATTGGCCTCCAGGGTGACCTCGCCGAGGGTAAAGCGCTGGTGGCGCAGGGCATGCAGATTGATGCCCGAGACCACGAGGTTGCGGCGCAGCAAGCCCGGATCGATGCATTCGCGGCCGAGGAAATGCCCCGTCTGCTCGATGAATTCGCGCGAGATGATCGTCACCTGACGCCCGGAACCGGATGTCTTTTCAACCCGATGATCGCCCTCGAGGCCGTGATCGACAATGGCGCGTGCACACTCGACGACCGTCATGGGTACCCGACGCTCTGTGCGCAGGCCGATCCATTCCAGTTGGCCGGGGCGAAGATCACCGGCAAAGCGGTCGAGGGGATTTATTCGCTTGGCGGGCATTCAGCTTCCTGCGCGTGAGTTCTCATGCGTGCGTGGATCGTGCATTAGTGCGTGGATCATGCATTAATACGTGGATCGTGCATTAGTGCGTGGTCGTGGAACGCAAAGGTATTTACGCATGACACAGACCTTTCAGAAAGGGGACGTTCAATCTGGTTAGAACTGTATCATTGGAGTGGCGCCGTGTTTAGCCTTAACGACAGCCTCTGAATGCGTGCTTGGTCCAGTTGATGCTTATAACCAAAAAACCTCTCCGCGGAGACGTCGCCTCGTATCAGGGAGCCGCCCCCTAACAATGCAGCCCATTACCGACTTGAAACAACTCCTCGCCTGTATGCAGCCCGAACTGAACCCGGGCCGCTACGCGTTCGTCGCCCTGCCCGAGGGCTATGACCTTGACTATTCGCTGGTCGTGGCGTCAATTCGCGAGGCGGAGGGCCTATCGCTGATTCTGCCGCAGCAGATCGCGCGAGATCTCGGATTACCCATCGCGTTCACCGCAGCCTGGATAACGCTCAAGATCTATTCCGATCTGGCGGCCGTGGGGCTCACGGCCGCATTTGCCACCGAACTTGCTGAAGCGGACATCAGTTGCAACGTGGTTGCCGGTGTTCATCACGACCATCTGTTTGTGCCCGTTGACCAGGCGCAGCAGGCAATGAACACGCTCATTGCCCTGTCACGCTCCACCCCCTGACGGTGCCTTGACGCAGGGACCTCGCTGGCCCACGCGAGGACCAACGGCAGGCTGCCGGACAGCCCCGGCCACGTCGCAGCTCAATACACGCCGGCCCAGCGCGCCAGCACCTGGCTGAACAGGCTCAGCGCCGCCACAACCACCACCAGCAGAATAAGCAGGCGCAGGGGCTTGAAGGGTTTGCGCTCCACTGAATTCACCCCGCGCTTGACGAAGTCATCGACCTTGGCCTGATCCTCGGGCTTGAGCCGCGGTGTGTAATCGTCGTCCCGGTCTGAATCGCTCATAAGCACCTCTATTGCGCTAATGTGTCTATTCTCCGCGTCGCGCGGCTTTCTGTCACCCGCATTTCGCAGCGAGCAAGGCACTGCGCTGTCTGATGATAAAAAGCCCGGTACACTGCACTCCGCCACCGACAAAAAAGGCAGCGCAGCATAATGCAAAAAGACCATTGCCTGAAAACAGAGCTATACGGCAGGGTCAGGGAGGACAGTGGCCTCTTTGACTTTTTGACGAG
>JBHEPQ010000305.1:0-11220 GCA_046260215.1 Chromatocurvus sp. | reverse complement strand
CGCACCGAGCGTGCTGGGTGAGCTGGGTGCGCAGGTGACCGCGATCGGAGTCCAGCCAGACGGCTTCAACATCAATGAAGCCGTGGGTTCCACCGACATGCGTGCATTGTGCAATCTCGTACGTGAAACCGGTTCTGACCTCGGCATAGCCTACGATGGCGACGGCGACCGCGTTTTGTTTGTCGATGAGGGCGGAGATATCGTCGATGGTGACGCGCTTCTATTTATTATTGCTCGCCATCGGGTACACACGGGTGTCAGCGATGCGGGTGTCGTCGGTACTCTGATGTCCAATCTCGGTCTGGAGCTTGCGCTTACGGAGCTGGGGCTGCAGCTCGAGCGGGCGAAAGTGGGTGACCGCTATGTTCGTGAGCTGATGGAGAGCCAGCAGTGGCAGTTGGGCGGCGAGTCTTCGGGGCACATTATCTGTAGTGACGTAACCACGACCGGGGATGGTATTGTCGCCTCGCTGCAGGTATTGCGGGCTCTGGCGCATGCCGATATACCCCTGTCGAAGCTGGCAAAGGGCATGACGCAGATGCCACAGACCATGCTTAATGTTCGCCTGCGGGAAAAATGTGATGTCGGTGACTACCCGGCAATCGCGCAGGCGGTGGCAGAGACCGAGGCCGAGCTGGGGAGCGAGGGACGCGTCCTGTTGCGGCCCTCGGGTACGGAGCCGGTTGTCAGGGTGATGGTGGAAGGCCGCGACCCGGAACATGTCGCATCCCTGTGCTCGCGCCTCGCGGGGACTGTGGAGCGCTGTATCGGGGCATGATGTCGCCGTGAATCCAACCATTGTCAGTCCCCTGCATCTTGGGTACCATTGCGCCCCTTTGCAATCCAGGTGCCTCTGATGCGTCGCAAACTGGTTGCCGGAAACTGGAAGATGCATGGCTCTGTGAGCACTAATCAGGCGCTGCTGGGTAGTGTTGTCAGCGCGGCGCTCCCAAATAATGTAGATGTCGCAGTATGCCCGCCCTACGCATACCTGCAGCAGGTGTCATCGCTTTGCGCCGGCAGCAAAATAAGTGTGGGTGCACAGGACTGCAGTCACATGCCGGACGGGGCCTATACCGGTGAAGTATCGGCCCCGATGCTGTCGGATGTTGGCTGCAGCTACGTTATTCTTGGTCATTCCGAGAGGCGGCAATATCACCGGGAGTCGTCATCTCTTATCACTGCGAAGCTTGCCATTGCTGTCAAAGCAGGTCTCAGGCCCGTGTTCTGCGTTGGAGAAACCCGGGATGAGCGCGAGGCCGGCGAAGCGGAAATGGTGGTGCTTGGCCAGCTGCGCGATGTGCTTGCGGATACACCGGCAGCTCCGGGCCTGGTGGTTGCTTACGAGCCGGTCTGGGCTATCGGCACCGGGCTCACGGCGACGCCCGAGGAAGCCCAGGAGATGCACGCTTTCATCCGGTCCCGGCTGGATGGAATTGTCCGCGATGGTGACAGGATACAGCTTCTTTACGGCGGTAGCGTCAAGGCTGCCAATGCGGACTCACTGTTCGCCCGTAACGACATCGACGGCGCGCTCGTTGGCGGTGCATCACTGGATGCCGACGAATTCATTGCGATCATTCGCGCTGCCTCGGCGGCCTGAATATACAACGCCCCTAGGGTAGAGGAAGTATGGAACAAATTGTCCTGATTATTCACCTGGTGCTTGCGCTGACCATCATCGGTCTAATTCTTCTGCAGCAGGGTAAAGGCGCTGATATGGGTGCCTCCTTCGGCGCCGGCGCGTCACAGACGCTATTCGGGAGCGACGGAAGCGGCAATGTCCTGACCCGCGCAACAGCCTGGCTGGCCGCACTGTTCTTTGCTACCAGCTTCGGACTCGCGATGATTGCCACGCAGAAGACCCAGGTCAGCGATGATCTGGATCTTGTGATACCGTCGCCGTCACAGCAGCAGGAAAGCGAGCGCGAGACAGGCTCGGAAATCCCCTCGGTGGATGAGGGTCAGCCTGCCTCGGCTGAATCCGGAAATTCCTCCACAGGAGACGTTCCCCAACTGTAAATAGCGCTGTATCATGCAGGTCCTTGGCCGAAGTGGTGGAATTGGTAGACACGCTATCTTGAGGGGGTAGTGAGCTATGCTCGTGCGGGTTCAAGTCCCGCCTTCGGCACCAACATGCTCGTGCGCGCCTCGCCGGCCGCGCCTCGCCGGCCGCGCCTCGCCGGCCGCGTTAAGTCCCGCCTTCGGCACCAGATACATAGCAAAATCAATAATTCATGGGGTTTTACATGATAGCCCCAACATAAGAACTCACCTGCAGAAAGCGAATGATGAAACTGCCTGATTCATTCCGCACCCTGCACCCCGCACCCCGCACCCCGCACCCTGTATCCTGCACAGCGCTCGCTGAATCCCTGGGGGTGGGCGCACAAGTGGATGAGACCCATCACGGGAGGTGGCGCTATCAGGCCATGCCGCCGGCCAGCGGCCCCAAGCGTGAAAGGAGGTGGTAAAACGGGACATTGGGCGCCGATTGAAGCTGGGTATGGTCGCATCGGGCACAGCGCGTTCGCTTTATTTGCACGGAGTTTGTACATGCGCACACTACATATTTTAATTGTAGGTCGAGTAGCTGCACTGCTGGCAGCCGGGTGGCTGCTGTCGCCTGTGGTGCTCGCGCAGCCGGAACCGCTCACCCTTGCCGAGGCGGTAGAAATCGCACTGGCTGCCGAGGATCCCGAGTTTGAACGCTTCACCGCACGTGCCGAGGCGCTGGAACAGCGCGCCGTTGCCGACGCGCAGCTACCCGACCCGAAGATCACCGCTGAGGTGGCCAACGTGCCGACTGACTCGCTTGAATTCGATGAGGACGGCATGACCCAGGCGGCGCGGGTTGGCCTGCGCCAGGAATTCCCAGCCGGGGAAACCCTGAAAATTCGCGGTCAGCAGCGGCGGGCCGAGGCGGGGGCTGAGCATGCCGGGCGCGAAGCTGCGCTGCGCGAAGTCGCGCTGGCCACCCGCTCGACCTGGCTGGATCTGGTCTATCAGACACGCGCAATTCGAATCGTCAGCGCCAGTCGCGAAGCGATCGACAAACAGATCGATTCACTCCTCGCGCGCTACGCCACGGGCCGGATGCACGCCCAGGATGTGTCGCGCACACAACTTGAACTCTCCCTTCTGGACGATCGCCTGGTCGAACACCGGCGTCTGGCCGACATCGCACGCGAGGCGCTGGCCCGCTATATCGGGCGCGAGGCGTTCCGACCGTTGCCCGAAGCGGTCCCGGTGTTTTCCGAGCCGAAAGATCTCACCGCACTGGAAAGCCAACTGGTCGAACATCCCCAGGTCGGCGTCACCGATGCCCGGGTAGAGGCCGCGGATCTCGGCATCGAACTGGCCGAGCAGGCTTACAAGCCAGAGTTCGCGATTGAAGCAGGTTATGGCCGGCGCACCGAACGGGCGGACCTGGCCACGGTTGGCATAACACTGTCGCTGCCGCTTTTTACCGATAAACGCCAGGATCGCCAACGCCAGGCAGCCGTGCACGGAAGGAGTGCGCGCGTTCTCGATCGCATGACATTGCTGCTCGATCTGAAGCGGCAACTCGAGCAGGAGCTCGACAACTGGCAACGTCTCAACCAGCGAATAGCGCTCTATCGGCAGGTAGTTGGTAACCGCGCCCGTGAAACCGCCGAGGCTTCGATCACGACCTATGCCAACAGCCAGACCGACTTCGCTGAGCTGATTCGGAGCCAAATCGCGGAACTGGACGTTGAACTCAAGCTGGCAGAACTTGAAACCAGGGCCGCACAAAGCTGGGCTCGGCTGGCCTGGCTTACAGGAGATCCCTCGTGAACAAGACCAGCATCCTGCTTGCAATTGCCATTGTCGCGACCATCTTCAGTGGCGCCGCCGGCTGGTGGCTTGGCAGTCGGACAAACGATTCAGACAGCCGCGAATCGGCGGCTGAAGGCGAGCGCAACATTCTTTACTGGGTCGCTCCGATGGATTCGAATTACCGCGCCGATAAGCCCGGCAAGTCGCCGATGGGGATGGATCTGGTGCCGGTCTACGCCGATGAGGAAGGCGCTGCGGGCGCCGATCAGCCATCGCTTCGGATCAATCCAGCCGTGATCAACAATATTGGCGTCAAGACTGTGACGGCCCAGCGCGGCACGCTGTACCGGGATATCGAGACCGTGGGCTTCATCACACCCGACGCGGATCGCCTCGAGCACATCCACATCCGCGCCGAGGGCTGGATAGAAAAACTTGCTGCCGATACCGCGGGCGATCGCGTCGAAGCCGGGCAGGTGCTGTTCAGGATTTACTCGCCGGCGCTTGTGAGTGCGCAGAACGAGTATCTGCAGGCACTGCGTTCCGGGCAGGCCACGCTGGAGCGTGCCACCGCGAGCCGGCTGAGGGCTCTCGGGATGCAGGAAAACCAGATCGATACTTTAAAAAGCCGGGGCAGGGCACGCGAGCTGTTCGATGTGCGCTCGCCAGTCGACGGCTTCGTCATGCAACTCAACGTCCGCTCGGGCATGTATGTCCAGCCGGGAACGACCATCATGAGCCTGGCCGACTTGTCCACGGTCTGGGTCGATGTTGATGTATTCGAAAACCAGATCGACTGGGTGGCCCCGGGACAGGCCGCACGTATGAAACTGCCCTTCGCGCCGGAGCGCGAGTGGGTCGGTGAGGTCGACTACATTTATCCGACGATCCGGGCCGAAAGTCGCACCGCACGCGTCCGTCTGACGTTCAACAACCCGGATCTGGCCCTCAAGCCCGCCATGTATGCGAGCGTCGCGATCGACGCTGCGCCACGTCGCGGGGTGGTTCATGTGCCCAGCCAGGCCGTCATTCGGACCGGGGACCAGGAGCGGGTGATTCTCGCGCTTGGCGATGGCTATTTCCGGCCGGCCGAGGTGCTCACTGGGCTGGAGAGCAAGGGCCGTGTCGAGATTCTCCAGGGCGTGGCCGAGGACGAACAGATCGTCATCTCCAGCCAGTTTCTGATCGACTCAGAGGCCAGCATGGACGCTTCCCTGCTGCGCATGATCGGCCAGGAACAGGAACAGGAACAGGAACAGGGACAGGGACAGGGACAGGAAGCTGCGGAGCAAACGGGCAATGGCATGCAGGGCATGGATCATTCCAGCCACGACATGGAGGCCAAGGATAGCGACGGAGAAAACCCCGAAATGGACCATTCCGGCCATGACATGCACGTCATGGAGGATGCGGGAGAAGCTCAATGATCGAGAATCTCATTCGCTGGTCGATCGCCAATCGCTTCCTGGTCTTGATGCTGTCGGTGCTGGTGGCCGCCGGGGGCATCATCTCAATGCTGCGCACGCCGCTGGACGCGATTCCGGATCTGTCCGACGTGCAGGTCATCGTCAAGGCCAGCTATCCCGGCCAGGCACCGCAGGTGGTCGAGGACCAGGTCACCTACGCGCTGACTACGGCCATGCTGGCGGTTCCGGGCGCCGTGACGGTGCGCGGGTATTCGTTCTTCAATGATGCGTTCGTCTATATTATTTTCGAGGACGGCACCGATCTGTACTGGGCGCGCTCGCGGGTGCTGGAATACCTCAGTCAGGTCACGCCCACACTGCCCGAGGGGGTTCGCACCGCGCTGGGCCCCGACGCCACCGGGGTCGGCTGGGTGTATCAGTACGCGCTGGTCGACCGGACCGGCCAACACGACCTGGGCGAGTTGCGTTCCATTCAGGACTGGTTTCTGAAGTACGAGCTGCAGACCATCGAGGGCGTCTCCGAAGTTGCAACCATCGGCGGCATGCTGCGCCAGTATCAGGTGGTGGTGGACCCGGACAAGTTGCGCGCCTACGACATACCGCTGAACCGGGTACGCGATGCCATCCGGCGCGGCAACATGGAAACCGGCGGCCGGGTGATCGAGATGGCGGAGGCCGAATATATGGTCCGTGCCACCGGCTACGTCGATTCGCTGGAGGATCTCGAAAACATTCCGGTGAAGACGACGAAAGAGGGCGTCCCGGTGCTGATCCGCGATGTTGCCAGGGTTCGCTTTGGCCCGGAGCTGCGGCGCGGCATCGGTGAGCTCAACGGCCAGGGCGAAGCGGTCGGCGGGGTGATCGTGATGCGCTTCGGCGAGAATGCGCTGGGCACCATCGAGCGCGTGAAGCAGCGGCTGGAAGAACTGAAACAAAGCCTGCCCGAGGGCGTCGAGATTGTCGAGACCTACGACCGTTCCTCGCTTATCGAGCGCGCCGTGGACACGCTCAAGGAAAAACTGATCGCAGAGTTCATCGTCGTCGCGCTGGTCCTGCTGCTATTTCTGTTCCACTTCCGCTCGACGCTGGTGGTGATCCTGAGCCTGCCACTTGGCATTCTGGCCAGTTTCATCGTCATGAACGCGCAGGGCCTGAATGCCAACATCATGTCGCTGGGCGGCATCGCCATTGCCATCGGGGCGATGGTGGATGCCACCATCGTGATGATCGAGAACTACCACAGGCACCTGGAAAAGGCCGGCGACGATATCGACGAGAGCAGCCGCTGGCGGATCGTCGCGGACGCGGCCTGCGAGGTCGGCCCGGCGCTGTTTTTCTCGCTGCTCATCATCGCACTCAGTTTCAGCCCGATCTTTGCGCTGGAAGCCCAGGAGGGGCGGCTGTTCAAACCGCTGGCATTCACCAAGACCTACGCCATGGCGGCCGCGGCGGGCATCGGCATCACACTGGTGCCGGTACTGATGGGTTATCTGATTCGCGGGCATATCACGCCGGAGCGCAAGAACCCGGCCAACCGCTTGCTGATCGCTGCGTATCGACCCGTTCTGGCGCTGGTGCTGCGCTTTCCGAGATGGACCCTTCTGGTCACGTTGGCCGTGCTGGCCAGCACGTGGCTGCCGTACTCGAAGATCGGTAGTGAATTCATGCCTGAGCTCGACGAGGGCGATCTACTGTATATGCCCAGCGCGTTCCCGGCTGCCTCGGCCGGCAAGATGGCTGAAATTCTTGGCCAGACCAACCGGCTGATTATGTCCGTGCCCGAGGTCGAGACCGCCTACGCCAAAGCCGGGCGTTCCGATAGCGCGACCGACCCGGCGCCGCTGACCATGATCGAGACGACTATCCGGCTCAAACCCCGCGACCAGTGGCGTAAAGGCATGACCATGGACAAGCTCAAAGCCGAACTCGATGCCCGGGTCCAGGTGCCCAGCCTGACCAATACCTGGATCATGCCGATCAAGAACCGCATCGACATGCTCGCCACCGGTATCAAGACGCCGGTCGGCATCAAGGTGGCGGGGCCGGATCTGGAGGTGATCTCCGATATCGGCAAACAGATCGAAAAAACATTGCAGAACGTCCCGGGAACAGCATCGGCTTACTCCGAACGTGTCACCGGCGGCCGCTACGTGACCATCGATGTCGACCGCCTGGCTGCGGCCCGGTTCGGGCTGAACATCGCCGATGTGCACGACATCGTGAGCTCGGCCATCGGTGGCATGCGCGTTGGCGAGAGCGTCGAGGGACTGGAGCGTTATCCGATCAACCTCAGATACCCGCGCGACCTGCGCAGTTCTTTGACTGACCTGCGTCAGCTCGCCATCGTTACCGCGGGTGGCGAACAGATACCCTTGTCTGCGGTTGCCGCAGTCGATGTCGAAAGTGGTCCTGGTGTCATCCGCACCGCGAACGCGCGGCTCAACGGCTGGGTCTACGTCGACGTGACCGATTCCGACCTGGGTGGTTATGTGCGCAGGGCTAAACAGGCAGTCGCCGATAACGTCGATCTCCCGGCCGGCTATTCACTGGGCTGGTCGGGCCAGTTCGAAAGCATGCAGCGTGCAGAGGCCAAACTCAGGCTGGTGATACCTGCTGCACTGGGCATCATCGTGTTGCTGTTGTTTATCAATTTTAAAAATCTGATTTCGGTGGCGATCATTATGGGCACACTGCCGCTGGCGCTGGTGGGCGGCTACTGGCTGCTTTACCTGCTGGGCTACAACCAGTCGATCGCGGTCGGCGCCGGTTTTATCGCCCTGGCTGGCGTGGCGGTGGAGATCGGCGTATTGATGCTGGTCTACCTCGATCAAGCCATGCAGCGGCAGCGCGATCTGGCTGCGCACGAGGATCGATCTTTCAGGCGCTCAGATGTCATGCAGGCGGTGACCGATGGGGCATTGCTGCGGGTGCGCCCGATCATCATGACGGTGGCATCCACCATCGCCGGCCTGCTGCCGATCATGCTGGGTTCCGGGACGGGCTCGGCGGTGATGCGCCGCATCGCGGCGCCGATGGTCGGCGGCATGGTCACCGTGACCGTGCTGACGCTGCTGGTTGTACCGGTGGTGTATTCCCTGTGGAAACTCATCGGCGTCCAGAAGGCTCCCGGTCATTGACCCAGCACCTGAAAACCGGATCGGGTCACGTCCTGGCTCCACCCGCCACAGTACGGAGGAGATCTTGATGGTCAGGGCGCAGGACAGAGCAGGGGGGTACAATAACAATAGCCTGTCGCTATACGGGACGGTAAAGCCTTACCTACACCAGCATTGGCGATCGAGGGATCGCGCTGCCAGGTCCGTATTCGATAAGATCACTTTTCAGCTTTTGTGAGGTACCAGCGTATATGGAAGTCAAAACATTTTTTGATCTGATTGACTGGAGTCGGGGTCTGCACGCGAGTCTGGCAGAGTGCCTGGCGCACGGCGCTTCGCGCCATCAGGATGAACGTGCAGCATTACTGCTTGATTATCTGGCGTCTCACGAATCCGCCATGGAGGAAATGGTTGCGTCGTTTGAACGCAAGGCCGATCCGAAGGCCGCGCAGACTTACGTCTATGATTACATTCCACATAGCCCGATCACGACGCATCTGGTATGTGATGATCATTATGCCACCATGGATGCCGATGCAATCAGGACTGAAGTGGTCGACTTTCACGAACAGATCATCAGCCTTTACCAGACACTTGTCGGCAAGGCGGAGATCCTGGAAGCAGAAGAACTCGTGGCATTGCTGCTTGATATGGAGGAGAACGAAACGAAGCGTCTGGTCCGACAGACAGGGCGCATGGACGCACTGTGAGCATCTTCACCTGTCCGATGCATCCGGAAATTCGCCAGCAGGGACCCGGCGACTGTCCCATCTGCGGCATGGGCCTGGAGCCGGAGGAAGTCAGCCTGGACGAGGGACCCTCTGAAGAACTCAGGGATATGACCCGCCGATTCTGGATTGGCCTGATACTGACGCTACCGGTGTTCGTACTGGAAATGGGTGGGCACCTGTTCGGTATCGACTCTATTGTGTCCCCGCAGATGTCGAACTGGATTCAATTATCCCTGGCAACTCCCGTGGTTCTCTGGTGTGGCTGGCCCTTTTTTGTCAGGGGCTGGAAATCCATCCTCAGCCGCAACCTGAATATGTTCACGCTGATCGCGATCGGTACGGGTGTGTCCCTTATCTATAGTCTGATCGCAACATTCGCGCCGCAGGTCTTTCCGGACGCTTTTCGCCAGGAGGACGGTTCGGTTGCGGTGTATTTCGAGGCCGCGGCTGTCATTGTGGTGCTGGTCCTGCTGGGACAGGTGCTGGAGTTACGGGCAAGGGAGAAAACAACAGGGGCTATCAGGGCCCTGCTGGACCTGGCTCCAGCTACTGCCCGGAAGGTGGATGACGAGGGCGGTGAGTCCGACCTGGCTCTCGATCAGATTGAGCTTGGCGATTGTCTGCGCGTGCGCCCCGGCGACAAGGTGCCTCTGGACGGCGAGGTGCTCGAGGGCAAGTCCAACGTGGATGAATCCATGGTCACCGGTGAGCCGCTGGCGGTGGGCAAAACGCAGGGTGACACGGTAATCGGTGGCAGCATCAATCAGCAGGGCAGTTTCATCATGCGGGCCGACAGAGTCGGTCGCGATACCATGCTGTCCCAGGTTGTGCAGATGGTTGCGAGTGCCCAGCGTAGTCGCGCTCCGATCCAGGGGCTGGCGGACAAGGCAGCAAGCTGGTTTGTCCCCATCGTCATTGTTATCGCTGTCATCGCCTTTGTCGTCTGGTCTCTTTTTGGTCCCACGCCACCGATGGCGTTCGGCCTGATCGCAGCAGTCAGCGTGTTGATCATCGCCTGCCCGTGTGCCCTGGGTCTGGCGACGCCCATGTCGATCATGGTCGGGGTGGGGAGCGGCGCGCAAAGTGGTGTGCTCATTCGTGACGCGGAGGCGCTGGAGCGCATGGAAAAGGTGGACACCGTCGTCGTGGACAAGACGGGTACCCTGACGGAAGGCAAACCGCAGGTCACCGGGCTGGTTGCGGCCGAGGGGTTCAATGAGAAAGAGCTGATGCAGTTTGTCGGTGGCCTGGAAAAGGGCAGCGAGCACCCGCTTGCCCACGCGATTCTGGAGAAAGCCAGGGCAATGCAGTTGACGTTGCCAGATGCTGAAGGGTTCGACTCCCCGAGCGGGAAAGGTGTCACCGGCAGTATTGAGGGACAGCGGGTGCTGGCTGGCAACCGCTTGCTGATGGAGTCCGAGACTGTTGATACCTCTGATTTTGAGCATGAGGCAGAGCAGCTTCGCAGGGACGGCGCTAGTGTGATCTTTGTGGCAGTCGATGGCAGGCTTTGCGGTCTGCTGGCTATTGCCGATCCGGTGAAGGCAACTACCCAGGCAGCCATTTCAGCCCTGCAGAAGGATGGAGTCAGGGTAGTCATGCTGACCGGAGACAACAGAACCTCGGCGCAGGCTGTCGCCCGAACTCTCGGCATCGACGAGGTGGAGTCAGAGGTACTTCCGGCGGATAAAGGCAGAGTCGTAGAACGGCTGCAGAAAGAGGGGCGGGTTGTTGCGATGGCCGGTGATGGCGTGAACGATGCGCCGGCTCTGGCAACGGCCGATGTCGGTATTGCGATGGGCACGGGCACCGACGTGGCCATCGAGAGTGCGGGGATCACGCTTTTACGTGGCGACCTGGTGGGTATCGCAGAAGCTCGACGCCTGTCTCTGGCGACCATGCGGAATATACGCCAGAACCTGTTCTTTGCCTTTTTCTACAACTCAGCGGGTATTCCCGTTGCCGCGGGACTGCTGTATCCGTTTACCGGGATTCTGCTTTCACCCATCTTTGCGGCGGCGGCGATGTCGCTGTCGTCTGTCAGCGTGATTGGAAATGCACTGCGGCTAAGGGCAATCAATATCTCCGGAGAAATGTGAACGGGCGCAACGCCCCGTTTGTCGTCAAAAGATATGACCTTAAGCC
>JBHEPQ010000289.1:0-27406 GCA_046260215.1 Chromatocurvus sp. | reverse complement strand
ATTGAGTCCCAGGTGTATCAGGCCGTGGTAGAAAACGGTGCCAGCGAACAAGCGGCACGGATGCTGGCAATGAAGAACGCGACCGACAACGCCGGCGACCTGATCGACGACTTGCAGCTGATCTACAACAAGGCCCGCCAGGCATCGATTACCCAGGAGCTGTCGGAAATCGTCAGCGGCGCTGCGGCGATCAACTGACAGGCAGCCCCACAGCGCGGCGTCATGAATCGGTGCCGCAAAAGGAATGAACGCAAATTGCAACAGAGGATCCGGACATGAGTAGCGGACGAGTCGTACAAATTATCGGCGCGGTAATCGACGTGGAGTTTCCGCGCGAAAACGTCCCGCGGGTCTATGACGCCCTGATAGTCAGTGACAAGGAACTCACGCTGGAAGTTCAGCAGCAGCTCGGTGATGGCGTGGTACGAACCATCGCCATGGGTTCATCCGAAGGTGTCAGCCGCGGTTTGACGGTGGAAGATACCGGCGCACCCATTTCCGTGCCGGTCGGCATCGAGACGCTCGGCCGGATTATGGATGTCCTGGGTAATCCAATCGACGAGTGCGGTCCGATTGGCGAGAGTGTGCGGGCATCCATACACCGCGATGCACCTGCTTACGAGGAGCTGGCCGCCTCGAACGAGCTGTTGGAGACCGGCATCAAGGTGATCGATCTTGTCTGCCCTTTCGCCAAGGGGGGGAAAGTCGGCCTGTTTGGCGGCGCGGGCGTCGGCAAAACCGTGAACATGATGGAGCTGATCAACAATATCGCGACCGAGCACTCCGGTCTGTCGGTGTTTGCGGGCGTTGGTGAGCGTACCCGGGAGGGCAACGATTTCTACTACGAAATGCAGGACTCCAAAGTTGTCGACGTCGAGAATTTCAGCAACTCCAAGGTGGCCATGGTGTATGGCCAGATGAACGAGCCGCCCGGCAACCGCTTGCGGGTGGCCCTGACGGGCCTGGCCATGGCTGAGAAGTTCCGTGACGAG
Source organism: Chromatocurvus sp. (assembly GCA_046260215.1). Classification (GTDB taxonomy): domain Bacteria; phylum Pseudomonadota; class Gammaproteobacteria; order Pseudomonadales; family Halieaceae; genus Chromatocurvus. The sequence goes on along the minus strand of JBHEPQ010000289.1, from coordinate 26,414 downwards.
GGTCGCGACGTACTCCTGTTCATCGACAATATCTATCGTTATACCCTGGCGGGAACCGAGGTGTCTGCCCTGCTCGGTCGTATGCCTTCTGCGGTGGGTTACCAGCCGACACTGGCGGAGGAGATGGGTGTTCTTCAGGAACGGATCACCTCAACCAGGGTCGGTTCGATTACCTCAATCCAGGCGGTGTACGTTCCTGCGGACGACCTGACTGACCCATCACCGGCGACGACATTTGCCCACCTTGACTCCACGGTGGTCCTGTCCCGCGATATCGCTGCCAAGGGTATATATCCGGCTGTTGATCCACTGGATTCGACATCGAGGCAGCTCGATCCGCTGCTGATCGGTAACGATCACTACGATACCGCCCGGGGTGTGCAGACGGTGCTGCAGCGCTACAAGGAACTGAAGGATATTATCGCCATTCTCGGCATGGATGAATTGTCAGAGGACGACAAGCAGACGGTGGCCAGGGCGCGCAAGATTGAACGCTTCCTGTCACAGCCGTTCCATGTCGCTGAAATCTTTACCGGTGCGCCGGGCACTTACGTGTCCCTCAAGGACACGATCACTGGCTTTAAGGGCATTCTGGCCGGGGAGTACGATCATCTGCCTGAGCAGGCGTTCTATATGGTCGGCAGCATTGATGAAGCTGTGGAAAAAGCCGGCAAGCTATAACCGATTTCCTTCGTCGGTTTGTTAACAGATAACGGGACAGCAATATGGTCATGACTATTCACTGTGACATTGTCAGCGCGGAGGAATCCATCTATTCCGGGCTGGTGGAGACGCTGGTCGCGACGGGTGAGCTCGGTGAGTTGGGCATTTATTATGGGCATGCACCTCTGTTGACCTCGTTGCGCCCTGGACCGGTGAGAATTGTGACGCAGAACGGCGATGAAGAGGTGTACTACATCTCCGGCGGTTTCCTCGAAGTGCAGCCGGGTGTGGTGTCGATTCTTGCTGACAGTGCACTGCGTGCCGATGATGTTGATGAGGCGTCGGCGGAAGCCGCCCGTCGCGAAGCCGTGGACGTGCTGACCAACCAGACCGGTGACTTCGATTACGGCCGCGCGTCTGCGCAGCTGGCAGAGGCGGCAGCCCAGCTCGAAACGCTGCGCAAGATGCGCAATCGCGCCGGACGTGGCTGAATAAGCAGTGTGCGGTGCCAGCCGCCCCCCGCCCATTCGCAACTGTCGATAGTTGAAACAGTTGGTCGTTAAAACTCACATTGGGCGAAATTGATAGTAGAAGCCGGGACATTGTTCCGGCTTTTTTCGTCTCGGCATACGTGCGGCAGCCCCGCTCCATTGATATTCACCCTGTGCGGCTGGTCACAGACCAGGTCAGCGGTGCATGTTAACCTGAAACTCACGCGTCAGGATGCGTCACTCAAGGCTGAGTCGAGGCCGCTAATGCTTGCAAGGATGTCACATGTCGCTTGAAATCATCGTACTCGCCGCGGGTCGGGGCACACGCATGCGCTCTGCGAAACCCAAGGTGCTGCATGCACTGGCCGGTGAGCCACTGCTTGCGCATGTGTTGTCGACGGCGCGTGAGCTGCAGCCAGCGAGGTTGCATGTTGTGGTCGGTCACGGCGCCGAACAGGTACGTGAAGTGCTGCCGGATGATGATATCCACTGGGTGCAGCAGTCCGATCAGCTGGGCACCGGGCACGCCGTTTTGCAGGCGCTGCCAGCGATCGCGGACGACAGTGATGTTCTTGTCCTTTACGGCGATGTTCCACTGCTATCGAGCGATACGCTGCGCGCGCTGGTCGCCGGCGGCCCTGCCCTGCTGACCGCCGAAATGGCGCAACCTGCGGGTTATGGACGCATTCTCAGGGATGCCGCGGGTCACCTGCTGGCCGTGGTAGAGCACAGGGATGCCACCGGGATCCAGCGCGCGATTTCCGAGGTGAATACCGGTGTGCTTGCCATGTCCGCGGCGGATTTGAAAAAATTCCTTCCCGAGGTGGGAAACGCCAACAGCCAGGGCGAGTATTATCTGCCGGATGTGCTGCCGCTCGCGCTGGCGTCAGGTCGGCACATCGGGAGTGTGTCGGCCAGCAGTGAACTGGATGTCCTTGGAGTGAATGACCGCGGCCAGCTGGCCGTGGTCGAGCGCGAACTGCAGCGCCGGCGTGCCAGAGAGCTCATGCTTGCCGGTGTTGCGCTTGCCGATCCTGCACGCATTGATGTCCGTGGCCGCCTGGACTGTGGCAATGATGTCTTTATTGACGTCAATACTGTGTTTGAAGGGTCCGTGACCATTGGCGAGGCGGCGTCAATCGGGCCGAACTGTGTGCTGCGGGACTGCGAGATCGGTGCGCACAGCACGGTGCATGCCATGAGCCACCTGGAGATGGCGCATGTGGGACAGCGCTGCAGCGTCGGGCCCTTTGCACGCCTTCGTCCCGGTACCTGCCTGGCCGACGATGCGCGTATCGGCAACTTTGTGGAGACCAAGAAGGCCCGCATCGGTGCCGGAAGCAAGGTCAACCACCTGAGCTATATCGGTGACAGCACGCTGGGAGATGGTGTCAATATCGGCGCCGGCACGATCACCTGCAACTACGACGGCGTTCAGAAGCATGAGACACGCATAGGGGACGGCGTCTTTGTCGGTTCCAACGCCACACTGGTGGCACCGCTGGACATTGCGAATGACGGCTTCGTGGCAGCGGGATCCACTGTGACCCGGAATATCGCTACCAGTGAACTGGCCGTCGGTCGTGGCAGGCAGCGCAACATCAGCGGCTGGCGCCGTCCGGGCGTGTCCACGCCGGGCGCCTCTCAGCCGGGCGCCCCTCAGCCGGGCACCCCTCGGCCGGGCGCCCCTCGGCCGGGCACCCCCACAAACGATAAAGCGGAGAATTAGCCCATGTGTGGCATCGTGGCCGCCTGTGCACGGCGGGAAGTGTCCGAAATCCTCCTCGAGGGCCTGCGCCGCCTGGAATACCGCGGCTACGATTCCGCCGGCATGGCGCTGATCGATAACGAACAGCACCTGCAGTTGCACAAATACCAGGGCAAGGTGGCAGGCCTTGAAGAGGCCCAGTCGATGAATCCCATTCTCGGCTGTGTTGGCATCGCGCATACACGTTGGGCAACCCACGGTCCGCCATCTGCCGTGAATGCGCATCCACATCTTTCCGGACAGCGCGTGGCTGTGGTGCACAACGGCATCATCGAGAATCACGCCGCGCTGCGTGAGGAGCTGAAGCACGAGGGCTTTGAATTTGTCTCCGCCACCGATACCGAAGTCGTCGTTCACCTCCTGCATCGCGAACTGCTGCAGGGGCACTCCCTCAACGATTCCCTGCACAGGGTCATTCCACAGCTGTCAGGCGCCTTTGCTCTCTGCGCTATCGATAACCAGTATCCTGATCAGGTGGTCGCGGCTCGCGTTGGCAGCCCCCTGGTGGTGGGAGTGGGCATCGGCGAGAACTTTCTCGCCTCGGATACCCTCGCCCTGCGCCAGGTCACCGATCGATTCATCTATCTCAATGAAGGTGACAGCGTATTGCTGTGCGGCGGGCAGCTCGAGGTCCGGGGTGCCGATGGTGTCATCGTCGATCGTCCCATCAAACGAATCTGCACCGGGATAGAGGCAGCGGAGCTCGGCGACTACGAACACTTCATGCTCAAGGAAATCTACGAGCAGCCCCGCGCACTCGCCGCCACGTTCACTCGCAACAGCGCCGGTGAACTGGACGAGATGACCTTTGGTGCCGACGCCGCCGCGGTGTTTGATCGTACCCGCGCTGTGCAGATTGTCGCCTGCGGCACCAGCTTCCACGCCGGTATGGTGGCGCGTTACTGGCTGGAGGAGCTCGCGGGGATTCCCTGCCAGGTCGAGGTCGCCTCGGAATTCCGCTATCGCAGGCGGGTACAGCATCCCGACACACTCCTGGTTACCGTCTCACAGTCCGGCGAAACGGCCGACACGCTGGCGGCCCTGCGTCACGCGGCGCCGGGTGAATTTATTGCCAGCCTGGTGATCGCCAACGTGGACAATAGCTCTCTGGTACGCGAGAGCGACCTCGCCTTCCTCACCCGCGCCGGCCCCGAGATCGGCGTCGCCTCCACCAAGGCTTTTACCACGCAGCTGGTCGCCCTGCTCATGCTGACAGTCGTGCTGGGCAGCCGGCGCGGGATGTCGCCAGAAAAGCAGCGTGAACTGCTGACCAACCTGCATCAGCTACCCGATCTTGTAATCGAGACTCTCGCACTTGACCGACAGATTGAAAAAGTCGCCGAGGCCTTTATCCAGAAGCACCATGCGCTGTTTCTCGGTCGTGGTATCGAATACCCGATCGCGATGGAGGGGGCGCTCAAGCTCAAGGAAATCTCATACATTCACGCCGAGGCATACCCCGCCGGCGAACTCAAACACGGGCCCCTGGCTCTGGTCGATGCCGATATGCCGGTGGTGGCGGTCGCGCCCACGGGCGAGCTGCTGGACAAGTTGAAATCCAATCTCGAGGAAGTGCGCTCCCGCGGTGGCGAGCTGTATGTGTTTGCCGACCGTAACGCCGGCTTTGTCGAGGAGCCCGGTGTGCATGTCCTGCCCATGCCGCACGCACCCGAAGTCCTCAACCCGATACTTTACACGGTGGCGCTGCAATTGCTTGCGTACCATGTCGCCCTGCAGAAAGGAACGGATGTGGACAAGCCGCGTAACCTGGCAAAGTCGGTGACGGTCGAATAGCATGTGTGACATTCCGTCAACCACCGCCAGATCTGGAGGCGTTGATGATTCAAACGCTTCGACCCATCGGTCATTCATGGTCGGCACGCGGCACTGATCTGAGCGGACTATTGAGTTCAGCGGCTCCCGGGTCTGTGGCGCCGCGTCGTGGCTGAATATCCTGCGCGAAATCTTGAGGATCTACTCGAGCAGATTGCGACTGCCGCGCATAGCGAACGATCCGTGGTTACGGTGGGCGATATACTCGAGGCGGTAGGGACGCGTTCATTCGCGCCGTTACTGATGCTGACCGGTACGCTGCTGGTCTCGCCCCTGAGCGGCATTCCGCTGTTCCCCACCACCATGGCGTTCGTGGTGTTATTGGTCTCTGTGCAGATGCTGGTTGGCCGGCACCACTTCTGGCTGCCCCACTGGGTGTTGACGCGCGCGCTGCAGCGGCAGAGCCTCCTGCGCGGACTCGATTGGCTGCAGCCACCCTTCACCATTATTGACCGCTATCTGCAGCCGCGATTCACCTATCTGGTCGGGCGCTCTTCGCAGATATTGATCGCCCTGCTCAACCTGCTGATTGTCGTCATGATGCCGGTCATGGAGCTGATTCCCTTCTCCGCGTCCCTGGCGGGGGTTGCGCTATGCGCCTTCGGACTGGCACTGGTGGCGCTGGATGGCCTGATGGTGCTGGTTGGCTATGTTGTGATTGCGCTGATGGCAACGACTCTGGTCGGTGCACTTGCCTGAGCCACTATTCTTAGCGACTATAGCGCCACCGCGACCTATAAATTCGCCATATTTCAGCGTGTCAGGCCAGCGTATCGGCTTAAAGTACTCGTGGCGGCCACCCCCGGATAGCAGCTGTGGCCCGTGCGCACGCCAATCTCACGCCGGTAGCGGGCTATTTGTCCGCGTTGGCGGCCTTGTACTCGCGAATCTCGGTGTTGAACTCTCCGGCGACGCTTTCTTCCCTGGCTACGGCCGCATTATAGGCGTCTACCGCCTCTGCATAGGTCGCCATGGCCTTGGCGGCCTCTGTTTTGTCATCGGTGTTTTTGGCGGCCTGTTCGGCGTCGGCAAACGCCGCTTCCAGGCAATTCAGGTAGTCCATGTTGGCGCTCTGGAAGGTTTTTACGGATTCCTGACCATCCAGCATATCCTGCATGCTGGCGTTGGCACCATCGGGCAGTTTCGGCTCATCGGGGGCCTCGCAATCGGCCTGGACATGGGCGGCGCCCATCGCGGCCACCAGGATTGCTTGCGCTAGGATTTTCATCGGTACCTCCTTCATATGCGGCCCGTCGCTGCCGGCCGTCAGTTATTGCCGATCCAGAGTTTCGGCAGTTTGTACTCCGCTTCGAGCTGGCGCGCGACCCGGTCTGCGGTGGGCTTGTCCGGCAAGCCGACAACGCGAACGCGATGGATTATATCACCACCCGATGGGGCATCCTGCACTACCACGCGACCACTGTCGACCTCGAGCCGGCCGGCCCAGCGCCGCGCGACGCCCGCCTGGGCGTAGGAGCCGAAGTTGACGAACCAGGCCCCGGTCGTTTCGGCGGTCGCTGAACGGGAAGCGCTGCGCCGTTCAGCCGCTTCCGCGGCTTCCTGTGCCGCTGCCACGGCCTCTTCTGCCTGCGCTGCCTGCTCCTCGCGTTCGGTTTCCATTGCGCTCACTGTCTGCCGCAGTTCGCTGTTCTCGGCCTGCAGGGCAACCAGTTGATTTTCCAGGGCCGCATTTTTCTGTTCCATGGCCTGCTGCGCATCGCGGCCTGCCCTCGCCTCTTCCGGGCTGACTGCGGTAGCAAGCTGTGCCTGCAACTGGCGAATCTCCGCCTCCAGGGCCGAGCGCTCGCTGATCACACCGTAACCGCCCACGGCCAGCAGCACCACGGCGACAGCCGCAACGGCCAGCATGGCAATCGGCCAGCGCCTCGAACCTGCGGCTGTCGTCGGGCCGTCCGCTGCGGGCGCCTGTTGCGTGGCGCCGCGATCGGCATAGCCGTCACCGACGGCGCTGTAGGCCTTTGCCGACGCCTCCGAGTCATCACTCCAGGAGTCGTCGCCGCTGTTGTCAAAGCTGTCACTGGCGTCGTTGTTGACGAAGCCCGCCGCCGCGGCTGACTGCGCGGGCGGTATCGCGCCCGCCCCGGGACTCATGGGCGGCACCGGGTCATCCGCATCCGGAGGATAGGGGTCATCAACCAGGGCGTCCAGCTCGCGCTCCGCGAGCCGATTCAGATCGTCGTTGTCGGCGCTCGGTGCATCCCAGTCTGCGCCGACCGCGGGATAATCGACGTCGTCATCCCATTCGGGCACCGCCGGATAATCCCGCTCCTCCGGGAAGCCCGGCTCGCGCGGCGGTGGCTGGGCACCGAACAATTCGTCATCGTCGCGGTCAATCAGGGGGCCGCGCGCAGTGTCGTCATCGCGGTCGATCCAGTCGTCGCCGTCATCGAAGGGCGGTTTTTCGTTGTCGTCTTTGCCGGTCATGCCGATGCTCGTCTGTCGCGTCGCGCGTACGCAGGATAGTACCAGAGGCGTCTCGCGGTGCACATGTTCCCGGCGCTGTGTCGCGGCGCCAGGTGCACGGAGACCGTAAGAGGTGCACGGAGACCGTGAGCGCGAATGACAACTGGGATAGAATGCGGCGATGGACGTTACTGACATACTTTCTCCCCTCAACGACGCGCAGCGCGATGCGGTCGCCGCCGACAGCGGCAACCTTCTGGTGCTGGCGGGCGCCGGCAGTGGCAAGACCCGCGTCCTGGTTCACCGCATCGCCTGGCTGATCCGGGCCGAGGGGCTGTCGCCGCAGACTATTCTGGCGGTGACCTTTACCAACAAGGCGGCACGCGAGATGCGCGGCCGTATCGAAGACATGCTGGCTATTCCCACCCACGGCATGTGGGTCGGCACCTTTCACGGCCTGGCCCATCGCCTGCTCAAGGCGCACTGGCAGGACGCCGGTCTGGTGCAGAGTTTCCAGATTCTGGACAGCGACGACCAGCTGCGCTTGATCAAGCGCGTGTGCCGGGAGCTGCAGCTGGACGAGTCGCGCTGGCCGCCGCGACAGGCGCAGTGGTTCGTCAATGCGCAGAAGGATGAGGGATTGCGCGCTGCGCACATCGAACCCGCCCCCGGCGACCTGTTCCAGCAGACCATGCTGCAGATCTACGCTACCTACGAATCCGCCTGCGAGCGCGGTGGTCTGGTGGATTTCGCCGAGCTACTGCTGCGGGCGCACGAGCTGTGGCTGAAAAAGCCCGAGGTGCTGGCACACTACCAGCGACGCTTTCGCCAGATTCTGGTGGATGAGTTCCAGGACACCAATACCATCCAGTATGCCTGGCTGCGGGTGCTGGCGGGCGGCGCTATTCCGGTGGTGGCGGTGGGCGACGATGACCAGTCCATCTATGGCTGGCGCGGCGCCCGCATCGAGAACATCCAGCGCTTCGGGGAGGACTTTACCGGCACCCGCGTCGTGCGCCTGGAACAGAACTACCGCTCCACCCAGACCATTCTGCAGGCCGCCAACGGCGTCATTGCCCACAACAGTGGCCGCCTCGGCAAAGAGCTCTGGACGTCGGGTGAAGGTGGTGACCCGCTGCAGCTTTACGCCGGCTTCAACGAGCAGGACGAGGCGCGCTTCATCGTGGATCAGCTGGATGACTGGCTACGGCAGGGCAATGCGCGGGCGTCGGCGGCGATTCTCTACCGCTCCAATGCCCAGTCCCGGGTGCTCGAAGAGGCCCTGATCCGCGCCGCCGTGCCCTACCGCATCTATGGCGGCCAGCGTTTTTACGAGCGTATGGAAATCCGCAATGCCATGGCCTACATGCGCCTGCTGGTGAATCGCGGTGACGACGCCGCCATGGAGCGGGTTATCAACACGCCGCCCCGCGGTATCGGTGGCAAGACGCTGGATACCTTGCGCTCGCTCGCCCGTGAGCGCGAGGTCACACTGTGGCAGGCGATGGCTATCGTCAGTGAGGAGAAAATGCTGCCGGCGCGGGCGCTTGGAGCCCTGGAGGGCTTCAGGGTAATGATTGACGAACTCGACACTGGCGCCGACGATATGACGCTTGAGGCGCTCGCGAAGCGCGTTATAGACACGTCGGGCCTGCTGGAGCTTTACCGCAGGGAGAGGGGCGAGAAAGGCCAGGCACGGGTGGAAAACCTCGAGGAACTGGTCACGGCGGCGCGTCAGTTTGTGGCGGTGGATGACGAGCTGTCGCCGCTGCAGCAGTTCCTCGATAACGCCGCCCTCGATGCCGGTGACAATCAGGCCGAGGCCCACGAGGACAGCGTGCAGCTGATGACCCTGCATTCTGCGAAGGGACTGGAGTTCCCGCTGGTGTTTCTCGCCGGCATGGAAGAGAACCTGTTTCCCCACCGGATGTCGCTGGAGGAGCCCGGCCGGCTCGAGGAGGAGCGACGGCTGTGCTACGTGGGCATCACCCGGGCCATGCACAAGCTGGTCATCACTTACGCGGAGACCCGCCGCATTCATGGCAGCGAGTCCTATAATCCGCCCTCGCGTTTCATCCGTGAAATTCCCGCCGAATTGCTGCACGAAGTGCGGCTGCAGGCGGGGCTCAGCCGGCCGGTGAGTGCCCTGTCCCGGGCGGCGGTGCCGGACAGCGGTTTCAGGCTGGGCCAGCGGGTGCAGCACCCGTCCTTTGGCGAAGGCGTCGTGCTAAACTTCGAGGGCCGCGGCGGTAGCGCCCGGGTTGAGGTGAATTTCGAGGCCGAGGGCAGCAAGTGGCTGGTGCTGCAGTACGCCAGGCTGGAAGCAATGTAGCAGTCTGGCCGCCGCGACCATTCGTTAACAGGCCATGACGGTACCCTGATGCTGAGTCAGCGATTACAACCCCTGATCATTCTTGCGCTGGTCGCCGCGCTGGTGCTCGTTGTCGGCTTCTGGGCAAAGGATCGCGCCATGCGCCCGGCTGGGGCGGGTGACGGCGACCGCGGCTACGCGGGACGCGACTACGAGTGGAAGCTGGTCACTACCTGGCCAAAAAATCTGCCTGGGCTTGGCAAGGCCCCCGAAACCTTTGCGCGTATGGTGCGGGAGATGAGCGGTGGTCGTCTGACGGTGCGGGTTTACGGTGCGGGTGAGATTGTTCCCGCGATGGGGGTGTTCGATGCGGTGTCCGGGGGTGTGGCCCAGGCCGGGCATGGCGCGTCCTACTATTGGAAGGGCAAGATTCCCGCGGCCGTTTTTTTCACCGCTGTGCCCTTTGGCATGAACGCCCAGGAAATGAACGGCTGGCTGCACTACGGCGGTGGTGAGGCTCTCTGGCGTGAGGCCTATGCACCGTTTGGCGTGGTGCCGTTTGCCGGCGGCAGTACCGGGGTGCAGATGGCGGGCTGGTTCAATCAGGAGCTGAGCTCGGCGGCGGACCTGCAGGGCCTGAAAATGCGTATTCCCGGGCTGGCGGGCGAGGTATTCAGTGCCGCCGGCGGCACCGCCGTAAGTATTCCGGGCGGTGAGGTCTACACATCCATGCAGACCGGGGTGATCGATGCAGTAGAGTGGGTCGGGCCCTACAACGATGCCGCCCTGGGGCTGCAGGAGGTGGCGAAGTACTACTATTACCCGGGGTGGCACGAGCCGGGGGCGATGCTGGAATTCATCGTCAACCGGGATGCCTTGCTGTCGTTACCCGAAGACCTGCAGGCCATTGTCCGCTACGCCGCCCGCGCGACTAATCAGGACATGCTCGACGAGGCGACGGCGCGCAATAATTCATCTCTGCGGCAGCTGGTCGACGAGCACGGTGCGAATCTGCGGGAACTGCCGGAGGACGTGATTGATCTGCTTTATCTGAAAAGTCGCGAGGTCATGCAGCGCCTGGTCGAGAGCGACCGCATGGCGCGCAAGGTGTACGAATCATTCAATCGCTTCCACGACGACGTGCGCGCCTACCACCGTATCTCGGAACAGAGCTACATCAACGCCCGGTCCCGGGTGTATGGCGAATCGATTCCCGGCGTCAGCCCTGAGGATTGATGGTCCGCGTACGGCGCTTGTCGTCAATGGCGACGAAAATGAATTCACCCTCGGTCACCTTGATCGGGTCGCCGTCGTGCGGTGAGTCTATCCACACCTCCACGACAATGCGGATGGAACTGCGGCCGATTTCGATCACATCGCAATAACAGGTTACCACTGCGCCGACATGCACCGGCGTAATGAACGCCATACCCTCGATGGCCACCGTGGCGACGCGGCCACCGGCGACCTCCCGCGCGGTAATCGCCCCGGCGAGATCCATCTGCGACAGCAGCCAGCCCCCAAAGATATCGCCGCTGGCGTTGGTGTCCTTGGGCATGGCGATGGTCTGCAGGGCCAGTTCGCCCTGGGGCGTGGGTGTGGAGTCAATGTCGTTCATGACGTCTCTTTGCTCAGGTTGTCAGGACTTAAGCTGCGCCGGCAGCCACGTGGCCAGCTGCGGCCAGCGCCACAGCAGGACGATCATCAGCAACTGAATCACAATAAATGGTATCACACCGCGATAAATGCTCAGGGTCGATACTGAGTCGCTGGCGACGCCGCGCAGGTAGAACAGGGCGAAGCCAAAGGGTGGCGTGAGGAAAGATGTCTGCAGGTTGATCGCGATCATGATGCCCAGCCACACGGGGTCCACGCCCATCGTCAGCAGTACCGGCCCGACAATGGGTACGACAACGAAGGTGATCTCGATGAAGTCGAGAATGAAGCCGAGCAGGAATATCAGCAGCATGACCACCAGCGTGGCGCCGAATACCCCGCCCGGTATGTCGGCGAGGAAGCGATGAATCAGTTCCTCGCCGCCAAAGCCCCGGAACACCAGCGAAAACACCGCCGCGCCAATCAGGATCATGAACACCATGGCGGTGATTTCCAGGGTACTGCGCAACACCCCCCGCAGTCTTTGAAGCCCCATCCCGTGTTTCAATGTGGCCAGCAGCCAGGCGCCGAACGCCCCCACACCCGCTGCCTCGGTGGGGGTTGCGGCCCCGGCGAGAATGGAACCCAGCACCACGGCGATCAGCAGCAGCGGCGGCAGCAGGCCCTTGATCAGGGTCCATGGATCGAAGCTCCGCCGCTCCGCCGCCGGCATCAGATTCGGCCTGAACCAGGCCAGAAGCAGGATAAAGATGGCATACAGGGCTACAAGCAGGACACCGGGGACGATGGCGCCGATGAACAGGTCGCCGACGGAGACGGTTTTCGGATTGAACACGTTCATCGACAGCTGCGCCTGCTGGTAGGCACTGGAGATGATGTCGCCCAGTAATACCAGCGCGATTGATGGCGGAATGATCTGCCCCAGTGTTCCCGTCGCGCAGATGGTGCCGGTGGCCACCGCCGGGCTGTATCCTGCTCGCTGCATGATGGGCAGTGACAGCAGCCCCATTGTGACCACCGTGGCGCCGACGATCCCTGTGCTGGCCGCCAGCAGCGCGCCAACCAGGATGACGGACAGCGCCAGTCCGCCCCGGACGCCGCCGAGCAGCCGCGACATGTTGTCCAGCAACTCTTCTGCAACCCGGGATTTTTCCAGAATCACACCCATGAGCACGAACAGCGGTACGGCAATCAGCGTGGTGTTGCTCATGGTGCCGAACAGCCTCGATGGCAGTGCACTCAGAAAGCTGGCATCGAAAACGCCGGCAATAATGCCGCCCGCGGCAAATACCAGCGCCGTGCCGGCGAGTGTGAAAGCCACCGGGTAGCCGAGCAACAGAAGCAGACAGACGGCCGCAAACAGCCATAGCGACAGGGTGCCTTCCATCAGTGCCCCGCGTTCCGCTGCAGTACAGCAAGATTGCGCAGTACTTCGGCGCTGCCCTGCAGCGCGAGGGTCATCGCCATTGCCGGAATCAGTGACTTCAGGAGAAATACGGCGGGAATGCCGCCGGAGTCAGCGGAAATCTCGCGGATGCGCCAGGCCTGCAGCACGTAATCGCTGCTCATCATCACGATCATCACACACAGAGGAAGCAGGAACACAATACCCCCAAGGGCGTTGATCCAGGCTTTTGTGACCGGATTGAAGCGTCGATAGAACACATCCACGCGGACATGCGCATCGGCTTTCAGCGCACAGGCAGCGCCCAGCGTGAACAGTGTTGCATGCAGGTAGGTCACGGCTTCCTGGCCGCCGATGGAACCGGTATTGAAGCCATAGCGCATCACCACCACGATGGTGGTCAGTAAGGCCATGGCCGCAGCAAGCCAGGCAATGATTTTTCCTGTCCACTCGGTGAAGGTGTCGATGGCACTCACCAGTCGCTGGCTGTACGGCATGTCCCTGCACTGGCCTTTTTGATTATGAGAGCGGAGGTTATCATAGCCCGCTGTCGACGCCGAAGGCCATGCGCACTCCCCGCGCCGCCGTTGCAAGGAGCCTGTGACATGCTGACCGTTATCTCGCCCGCCAAGACACTTGACTTCGATACGCCGTCGACCACCCGCAAGACGACCCGGCCTGAGTTTATCACCCGGGCTGCGACGCTGGTGGAAGAGGCGCGTCAGCTGTCACCGGAGGATATCCGCGGGCTTATGGGCGTCAGCGAGACTATCGCAGACCTCAATCATCGCCGCTTCATGAACTGGCAGCGGCCCTTCGATCTCGACAATGCCAAGCAGGCACTGTTGGCGTTCAAGGGCGATGTCTACACCGGGCTGGAGGCGGAGACGCTGAGCACGTCCCAGCTCACCTTCGCGCAAAAGCATCTCAGGATTCTGTCCGGTCTGTATGGCGTTCTGCGCCCGCTGGACCTGATACAGCCCTATCGATTGGAAATGGGCCTGAAGTTTGCCAACAGTGGCGGTCGCAATCTCTACCAGTTCTGGGGCGACGATATTGCTGCCAGCCTGAACAGGCAGCTGAAAAAGACCGACAGCCCGGTGCTCCTGAATCTGGCCTCGAACGAGTATTTCAAGGCCGTATCCGGCAAAGCACTCGAAGCGGAGGTGATCACCCCCGTTTTCAGGGATCTCAAGAACGGCAAGTACCGCGTGATCAGCTTTTACGCAAAGAAGGCGCGGGGCCAGATGGCGCGCTATGTTATCGAGAATGGCCTCGATGAGCCCGAGGGCTTGAAGGGCTACCAGACTGCAGGTTATCGCTACAGTCCGTCCGGGTCGACGCCCCGGGAGTGGGTGTTCACTCGCGATACACCCGCCTGAAAATGGACTCTCTGCCTTTTTCTCCCGCCTGCGAGAATAACAAGGGACCGATTCTGCAGCACCTGCGAAATGCGTTTGCCGACTGCCAGGGTGTGCTGGAAATTGGCTCGGGTACGGGCCAGCATGCCGTGTGGTTTGCCGGCCATCTCCCCTGGCTCACCTGGCAGCCCACGGAGATTCCCCAGTCCCTGGCCACCCTGCGCCCACGCTGCATGGCAAGCGGGCTGCACAATCTGCTGCCTCCCGCGGCGATGGATGTCTGCGACGAAGCCTGGGGGCTCCCGGTTGCGGATGGCGTTTTTACGGCAAATACTCTGCACATCATGTCGATGGACGCCGTGCGCGCGCTGTTCCGGGGTCTTGCGGTCCACGCGCCCCCCGGGACGCGCCTGGTAGTGTACGGCCCTTTCAACTACGCCGGCCGCCACACCTCCGACAGCAATGCGCAGTTCGACCAACACCTTCGGGCGCGATCGCCACACATGGGCATCCGCGATATCGAGGATATTGACGGCCTCGCGGTGGCAGCGGGCTTCACGCAGCGGGCAGATCACGCCATGCCGGCGAACAATCGCCTGATTGTATGGCGGCGCACCGATCAGGCACCCGGTCAGGGGCCGGTTGGCCGTGCAGGGCCTCAGGAAGCCGCTTCGTCCACGCGAAACGGCAGCAGCGTCGCCGCCTCGCGTCGATAGGCCTCAACGTGGCCCTGCTCCTCGCGGGTGAACTCGCCGACGGCGCGCGACAGTTCCGGATGCGCTATCCAGTGGCTTGACAGCGTTCGCGTGGGTTCAAAGCCACGCTGAATCTTGTGTTCTCCCTGAGCCCCGGGATCAAAGCGCTGTAGGCCGTGCTCGATACAGTAGTCGATACCGCGGTAGTAGCAGGCCTCGAAGTGCAGGCAGTCCAGCTCTTCCACACAGCCCCAGTAGCGGCCAAACAGGGTGTCGCTGGAGCGGAAATACAGGGCGCCGGCAATATCCTGCCCCGCCTGTTGCGCCAGCACCATGACCACCTGGGCGCCAAGCCCGGCGGCGGTCCGCGTGAAGAACTCCCGGGTCAGGTAGCCGCCGTGGCCGCTGCGTTTGGCGTAGGTCAGCTGGTAGAAGCGATGAAATGTCTGCCAGTCATCCGGGCCGATTTCATCGCCGGTGAGCGTTCGCAGGGTAATGCCCTGCTCCGTTACCCGGCGCCGTTCCCGTCGCAGCGCCTTGCGCTTGCGACTGCTGAAGGTGGCGAGAAAATCGTCGAAGTCATTGTAGCCGCGGTTGAACCAGTGAAACTGCACCGCGTGACGGGTATGCATGCCGAGAGACTCCAGCAGCTCGGCCACGTCGGGTTCCGGGAACAGAATATGCCAGGAGGACAGGGTCTGCTGCCGTGCCAGCGCCTGAACTCCCTGCAGTAGCGCTGGCCAGGTGTCCGAAGCAGCGACTTCCGTGGAGTGCAGCAGTCGCGGCCCGGTGGCCGGGGTGAAGGGTATCGCGGTGACCAGTTTCGGGTAATAGGCAAGCCCGACCCGGCGCCAGGCATCGGCCCAGGCCCAGTCGAACACGTATTCGCCGTAGGAGTGCGACTTCAGGTACCCCGGTGCAGCGGCAATCAGTGCATTGCCATTGCGCAGTGCCAGATGGTTTGGCTGCCAGCCGGCATCCGCGGTGGTACAGCCGGTAGCTTCCAGGCCGAGGAGGAAATCATGGCGCAGGAACGGGTAGTCGTTCTGGCGCAGGGCATCCCACTGTTCGGGGGCGATGGACGACAGCGCGGTGACTGCCTCCAGTGTCAGTTCAGACATGCTGGGCACCCGATGTCAGACAGTGGGAACAGGCAATCCGTAATGTGCGGCTATGCCCAGAAAAACAGTCATGCCTACCCAGCGGTTGTGTCTGAAGGCTCGGAAGCAAGCGGCTTCATCCTGGTCGCGAATAAGATACAGGTGATAACCGAAGAGAAGGGCAGTCACAACCAGGCTGGCGTTGTAATACTGGCCCAGCCCGAAATGCCGCCCCGCGAGGTATAGCGCCAGCAGGCACAGCACCTGCAGGGACGCAATGACATAGCGATCGCTATCGCCAAGCAGTACCGCCAGTGACTTGATGCCCACCCTGAGGTCGTCGCGGCGATCGACCATGGCATACTTGGTGTCGTAGACCACGGTCCACATCACATTGGCCGTAAACAGGAGCCACAGGCCCTGCGGCAGCTCGCCCAGCTGTGCCGCAAACGCCATGGGGATCGCGCAGGAAAATGCGAGCCCCAGAACGATCTGGGGCAGGTGTGTGTAGCGTTTCATGAAGGGATAGGTCGACGCCAGCAGCAGCGCCGGAACTGACAACGCAGTAGTGAGCCAGTTGGTGGTCAGCACCAGGCCGAAGGCACACAGGCAGAGACCACAGAACAGCGTGACGGCCTCGTTGATGCTGACCTGGCCCGTTACCAGGGGGCGGGATTCCGTGCGACTGACGCCACCATCGACATTGCGGTCGGCAAGGTCATTGATAATGCACCCGGCGGAACGCATCAGAAAGGTGCCGAGGACGAACACGAGCAGCAGGTGCAGCGGCGGCACACCCTCCGCCGCAATCCACAGTGCCCAGAGCGTGGGCCACAGCAGTAGCAGTGTGCCGATGGGCTTGTCCCATCGAATCAGCTGCAGCAGTGCCCATTGCTTGTCATTAACGGGTAGGCCGAGGGCCGTTGTAGGATGTCTCGAAGCCACGGCGTCAGTGTTCAAAAGTGAGGCAGTGAGGATGCGATAACTTGATCGCGCATGCAAGCCACCGACGCTTTCGCCGCCGACACTTTTGCGTGTCTGCCCTCGCTGGATCAGACATCGGCAAACAGCTGTCGACTCCCGGTCCAGCGCTGGATGAGTGGTTCCACGCGCTGAGGATGGCGGGACTGCAGGCTGGCAGCCAGGGTCTGCACCTGATCAATGAGATGGTCGTGCTCAGGCAGGCGGGCGATGCGAAAATCCATCAGTCCCGTCTGCCGGGTGCCCAGCACTTCCCCGGGGCCGCGCAACGCCAGATCTTTTTCGGCGATGAAGAAGCCGTCGTTGCTCTCTCGCATGGCCTGCAGCCGCGCACGCCCGTTGGACCCCAGTGGGCCCTGATACAGAAGGACGCAATGGCTGGCAGTGCTGCCGCGACCCACGCGGCCGCGCAGCTGGTGCAGCTGGGCGAGACCCAGGCGTTCGGGGTTTTCTATCACCATCAGGCTTGCCCGTGGCACATCGACACCGACCTCGATCACGGTGGTAGCCACCAGCAGATCATACTCGCCGGCCTTGAATCGCTGCATCACCGCGGCTTTCTCGGTCGCCGGGAGCCGGCCATGGATCAGGCCGATGCGCAGGTGGGTCAGGGTCTCGCCCAGCTCGGCGTGGGTCGCTTCTGCAGCCTGCGCCTGCAGTGTGTCGCTCTCTTCGATCAGGGTGCAGACCCAGTACGCCTGTCGGCCCTCGCCGCAGGCGTGTGCAACCCGCTCGATCACGCTGTCCCGGCGCTGGTTGTCCACCAGTGCGGTAGTGACCGGCTGCCGACCCGGCGGCAATTCGTCGATCACGGAGCAGTCGAGATCGGCGTAGGCGACCATCGACAGCGTGCGCGGGATCGGTGTCGCCGTCATCACCAGCTGGTGCGGTCGCCAGTCGCTGGCCTTGGCTTTCAGCTGCAGGCGCTGGTGCACGCCGAAGCGGTGCTGTTCGTCGACAATCAACAGTCCCAGGCGGGCAAAAATCACATCCTCCTGGAACAGGGCGTGGGTGCCGATTGCCAGTGGTGCGTGAGCTCCGGCGATGCGCTGGAGCGCCTCCTGCCGCGCCCGACCCTTGACCCGGCCACTCAGCCAGACGATGTCGATGTCGTCGTCTGCAAACCAGTCACTGAAGCTGGCCAGATGCTGTTCGGCGAGAATCTCAGTGGGTGCCATAATGACCACCTGGTAGCCGGCGGCGATAGCCTGCAGGGCGGCGGTTGCCGCTACCAGGGTCTTGCCGGAGCCCACGTCGCCCTGTACCAATCGCAGCATGGGACGCGGGCTGGCCAGATCCCTGGCGATCTCGCCCATGACCCGCTGCTGGGCCGCGGTGGGCCGAAACGGCAGCTGGTCGAGAAACCGGGTAACGGCAGCCGGTTCGCTTGGCATGGCAGGCGCGGCGCTGCTGCGCTCGCGCTGTCGCAGCGCCTGTAGTGACAGGTGGTGAGCGAGCAGCTCTTCCAGGGCCAGACGCAGCTGCGCCGGGTGTTCGCCGGCCTGCAGCTGTGACAGCTGGGCGTCCGCGGGCGGGGCATGCAGGTAGATCAGAGCATCGGCCAGCGTGAAATCGAGGTCGCAGACGCCCGCGAGCAGGTCTTCCGGTGGTGCTCTTCGCAGCAGGGCAATGGCCTGCTCACAGAGCCGGCGCCACTGCAGCTGCCCTATCCCCTCCGTCGTTGGGTAAATGGGTGTCAGCGTGGTTTCTGCCGCCATCTGCGCGCCCGAGGCGAGCCAATACTCCGGGTGGACCAGCTCCAGGCCGTTGCGCCCCGGTCGCGCCTGGCCAAAACAGCGTATGCGGGCGCCGGGCTGCAGCCCGCTGCGCTGCGCCGCGTTAAAGTGAAAAAAGCGCAGGGCCATTGTGCCGCTTGTGTCCTGGAGCATGGCTACCAGGCTGCGGCGTCGACCATGAACCACATCACAAAGCTTGATTTCCCCCTCGACCACTGCCTCCTGCCCTGCTCTCAGTGCCACAATCGGCGTGACCCGGGTGCGATCCTGGTAGCGCAGCGGCAGGTGAAACAGCAGGTCCTCCACGCGGTGGATGCCGTAGTCCTGCAGTCGCGCCGCAAGCTTTGGGCCGACGCCTCGCAGCGCCGTGAGTGTGTGGGGTATCAGTGCCACGCCCGCCTCTGTGATATCCGGTGTGCTGCGCGCCGACAGCTGTTGTTCCGGTCGCCAGCTGTCGCAATCGCGTTATAGTAGCGATGATACCTGTTCGGGAGGGTGCGCGGTGACGCAGAAGAACACACAAACCATCCTTTTTGTCGGCAGTGGCGATCTCGCGCAGCGTACGCTGGCGGCGCTCGCGACACCCGCTCGCTGTATCGGTCTGTGCCGACACCCCGATCGACTGCCCCCCGGAATCGAGGGACTGGTGGGAGACTACACTCGCAAAGAGGCTTTCGAGAACTTACCGGCACTGGCGCCGGACACGATACTGCTCACCCTGAAGCCTGACGGGCGCGACGCGCAGGCGTATCGACGGGGGTTTCTGACACCGGTACAGCATCTGTTGTCAGCACTTGGCAAGCACCGCCCCCGCCGCGTGCTGTTTGTGTCATCCACGCGGGTCTACAGTGAAAACGACGCTGGCTGGGTCGACGAGACTGCGCCGCTGATGGAAGATGATTCTGCCGCCGGTATGATTGTCGCCGCCGAGCGGGCGCTGCTCGCCTCCGGACATCCCACAACGCTGTTGCGCTGCGCCGGCCTGTACGCCGGCCCTGGCGGTATGCTGATGCAGCGCGTTGCACGCGGTGAGCTTCGCCCGTCGCAGCCCGTGCATTACAGCAATCGGGTTCATCGCGACGATGCAGCGGGATTCATCGCCTGGCTTATTGATCACGAACAGCAGGGGCAGGCGCCTATGGACTGTTACAACGTTGTAGACGATGAGCCCGCAGCGCAGCATGAGGTAGACCGATGGCTGGCCTCGGCGCTGTCGGTGAATGCAAAGGATAACGAAGCGGTAATGGCGCCGCAGAGTCGCCTCGGCACAAAGCGGGTACGCAACGACCGGCTCCGCGCCACCGGCTACCCGCTTCGCTACCCGGATTACCGCCGTGGTTATGCTGCCGCACTCGACCCGTATTCCGGTCAGGGGGCGACATGCTGACAAAATTGCCGGATTCACTGCGCTGGATACGACTCGCCGCCTTCGCCTGCCTCGCGCTGTACGCTGTCGCGTCCCTGACGCTCGCCCAGGACGAGGGGCGTCGGAATACGGCGCTGCTGCTCCAGGTGGAAGGCGCCATTGGCCCGGCGACAATGGATTATCTGCGTCGCGGCATCGATCGCGCGGCGCAGGACGGCGCCGAATTGGTGATTCTGCAGATGGATACCCCCGGCGGGCTCATGGCGTCGACGCGGGACATCATCAAGGACATCCTGGCGTCACCGGTGCCTGTCGTGACCTACGTTGCCCCCCAGGGTGCCCGGGCCGCCAGCGCTGGCACTTATATTCTCTATGCGAGTCATGTTGCGGCAATGGCGCCGGCGACGACGCTGGGCTCGGCAACGCCGGTGCAGATGGGCGGCCTGCCGGGAATGTCCCCGGGGGAGGACAGCGAAGAGTCCGTGGATGATGAAACGGCGCCGGATCGCGGAACGGCGTCAGAGCGCAAGGCACTGGAGGATGCGGTCAGTCTGATCCGCTCGCTGGCGGAGCGTCACGGGCGCAATGCAGACTGGGCAGAGGAAGCCGTGCGCGACGCCGCCAACCTCATGGCGTCAGAGGCGCTTGCCATCGATGTGATAGACATCATTGCGGACAACACGCAGGCGCTGCTCGGCGATCTGCACGGCAGGGAAGTCAGCCTCGAACGAGGCACGGCCACCCTCGACACCCGCGACCTGACCCTGGTCCGGGTCGATCCGGACTGGCGCACGCAGCTGCTTTCAGTGATCACCGATCCGAATATTGCGTTTTTCCTCATGCTGATCGGTTTCTACGGGATTATCTTCGAACTGGCCAACCCGGGCAGCCTGTTCCCCGGGGTCATCGGCGCTACCTGCCTGGTCCTGGCCTTATTTGCGTTTCAGGTCCTGTCGGTGAACTTTGCCGGTCTGGCGTTGGTGTTCCTCGGTCTCGCCTTCATCATTGCCGAGGCCTTTGTACCCAGCTTCGGGGTTCTCGGCTTTGGCGGTCTGGCCGCTTTCGTCGCCGGTTCTGTCATACTCATGGACGGCACCAACCAGGCTGTGTCGCTGCCGGCAATCGGCGGTACAGCAGCGGTCGCTGCGGGCTTCCTGCTGTGGATGGTGAGGCGGCTGCTGAGCTTCCGCCATCGCCAGCCTGTGGTTGGGGCAGAGACCTTCCCCGGTCACGAGGCGCGTGCACTGGATACATTCACGCTGGGCACCGACGGTGCCCACCACGGGCATGTGATGTTCTCGGGGGAGCGCTGGGAGGCGCGCAGCGAGGGGCCGGTCACTTCGGGCGCTGCCGTGCACGTGCACCATACCGAGGGCCTGACGGCGCATGTGACCGCGGACAGCGTGAAATCGTAAGACCAACGTTCATCAATCGACAACGGGAGAGTCCCCCATGGAACAGTTAATTCCCTATCTTGCACCCCTGCTGGTGCTGGTCTTCATTCTGGGCGCCGCGATCCGTATTCTCCCAGAATACCAGCGCGGCGTGGTATTTTTCCTGGGCCGCTTCCAGGGCGTCAAGGGTCCGGGGCTGATCGTCATCATTCCGGGCGTGCAGCAGATGACCCGGGTCGACCTGCGGGTGATCACCCTTGACGTGCCCAGTCAGGACGTCATTTCCCAGGACAATGTCACCGTGCATGTGAACGCCGTGCTGTACTTCCGCGTGATCGATCCCGAGCGCGCGATCATCCGGGTGGAAGACTTCGGTGCCGCCACCAGCCAGCTGGCCCAGACCACGCTGCGCTCGGTGCTGGGCAAACATGATCTCGATGAGATGCTGTCCGAGCGCGACAAGTTGAATTCGGACATCCAGGGCATCATCGATGCCCAGACCGAGGAGTGGGGCATCAAGGTCGTGAACGTGGAGATCAAGCAGGTAGACCTTAACGAGTCCATGGTGCGGGCAATCGGGCGTCAGGCTGAAGCGGAACGCGAGCGCCGTGCCAAGGTCATCCACGCCGAGGGCGAACTGCAGGCGTCGGAAAAGCTGCTGCAGGCGGCCCAGGTCATGTCTGCAAGCCCCGGCTCGATGCAGCTGCGTTATCTGCAGACCCTGGCCGACATGAGCAACGGCAATGCGTCGACGATCGTGTTCCCGCTGCCCATCGAGATCATGGACGCGCTGGTCTCGGTAAAGGATGGGTCGGGCAAGCGGGCTCCCGATAACGCCGACTGAGCGCGACGCTATCCGCGCGACGCTATCCGGGACGCTGCTGCGAGGTAGAGATAGAAACAGCGGGGCGCACTGGCTGTGGTACTAGACGGCCAGCTGCGCCTCGACCTCGATCGCCACGCCCCTGGGCAGGCCTGCCACCGCGACACAGGCACGCGCCGGGTAGGGTTCGCTCAGAAACGTTTCCATGACCGCGTTGACAGCGGCAAAGTTGTCCATATCGGTGAGGGAGATGTTGAGCTTCACCGCCTCGTCGAGGCTGCCACCGGCAGCTTTTGCCACGGCGGCGAGGTTGCTGAAGGCCTGTTGGGCCTGGGCGCTGATATCCCCGGCTACAATCTCCATGGTTTCAGGCACCAGCGGGATCTGTCCCGACACCCAGACAATGTTGCCCACCTTGATGGCCTGCGAATAAGGGCCGATAGCTGCCGGGGCATCATCGGTTGATATCACGGCGCGATTTGTCATGCGGCGTTCTCCGTTAAGTTGCTGTTGCTACTGCGATTTGTGCTTGCGCTGTCGCGCAGCCATCAGTTCCTGAGACGGGTGACCTTGCGCACGCTGGTGATGCCGCGCAGGCGCCGCATGACACGCGCCAGATGCACGCGATTATTGACCTGGATCTCAAGATCCACGTAGGTAAACTGGTAATCCTTGTCTTCGGTGGATATTTTCTCGATGTTCACGCCCATGCTGTTGATGCGGGTGGCAATGACGGCAATCGTGCCCCGGCGGTTCTCCACTTCCACGCGCAGGTGAGCGATGAATTCCCCGGTCATGCTGTCGTCCCAGCGCAGGGCGATCAGGCGCTCCGGTTTTGCCCGGGCCTCGGCAAGGTTGCGGCAGGATTCGCGATGCACTACGACGCCGCGCTCCGGGCTCAGGTAGCCGGCGATGGCGTCCCCGGGAAGCGGTCTGCAGCACCTGGCATAGGTCACCATGAATCCCTCGGTGCCGCGGATCGCCAGCGGCTCGGAGGGGCTGGTTTCCATGGCCCGGGTGTCCACTGGCTCACCCAGAAGCTGCTGGGCGACGACGCTGGGCAGTCGCTCACCGCGGGCGATATCGTCCATCAGCTCGTCGCTGGCGGCGTAGCCATGGCGCTTCAGATAGTCGGAAAGCAGGTGGGAAGCCAGGTCTTCCAGAGAGGTTTCAAATCCCGCCAGGGTCTTGTCCAGTAGCCGCCTGCCCAACGCAATAGAGTCTTCCCGGCGCTGGTGCTTGAGAAAATGCCGGATGTTGGTGCGCGCCTTGGCGGTGACCGTATAGTTGAACCAGGCCGGATTGGGACGTGCTCCCTTGGCCGTGAGCACCTCAACGGTCTGACCGCTCTCAAGCGGTTCAGACAGGGGGGCCAGGCGACGATTGATGCGGCAGGCCACGCAGCGGTTGCCCACATCGGTGTGTACGGCGTAGGCGAAGTCTACCGCGGTCGCTCCGCGGGGCAGCTCCAGAATACGCCCCTTCGGCGTAAACACGTAGATTTCGTCAGGAAACAGGTCAATTTTGACGCTCTCGATGAATTCCAGTGAATTGCCGGCCCGCTGCTGCATCTCGAGCAGCCCCTGCACCCACTCGCGGGCGCGCGCATGGCTGCCGTTGGCGGACTGGCCATCACTTTTATACAGCCAGTGCGCTGCGATGCCGTTGTTCGCCATGTCCTCCATTTCCCGAGTTCGGATCTGGACTTCTATGGGAACGCCGTGCATGCCCATCGTTACCGTGTGCAGCGACTGATAGCCATTCGCCTTGGGTATGGCGATGTAGTCCTTGAACTCCCCGGGCACGGGCTTGTAAAGGCTGTGGATACAGCCCAGAACCCGATAACAGGTGTCCACAGAATCGACAATGACGCGAAAGGCGTAGATATCCATGATCTCGGAAAAGGATTTTCGCTTCGAGCGCATTTTCCGGTAGATACTGTAGAGGTGCTTTTCGCGCCCGATTACCTCCCCTGCGTGACCCTCCTGCGCCAGGCTGGATTCAATCTGGTGTGTGATTTTTTCTACCAGCTCCCGACGGTTGCCGCGTGCTTTGCGCGTCGCGGCGGCGATGCGCCGGGCGCGCATCGGATACAGGGCACTGAATCCCAGGTCTTCGAACTCCATGCGCACGGCATTCATGCCCAGGCGCATGGCAATGGGTGCATAGATCTCGAGGGTTTCCCGGGCGATGCGCCGCGCTTTGCTGGTGGGGAGTACGCCCAGCGTCCGCATGTTGTGCAGACGGTCTGCCAGCTTGACCAGAATAACGCGGATATCCCGCGCCATGGCCAGGGCCATTTTCTGGAAGTTCTCTGCCTGTTTTTCCTCAAGCGAGTCGAACTCCATCTGCGTCAGCTTGCTGACGCCGTCCACCAGCTCCGCAACCGACGCGCCAAACTGCCTGCTGATGGCCGCCTTGTTGATGCCCGTATCCTCTATGACATCGTGCAACATGGCCGCCATCAGGCTTTGATGGTCCATGTGCATGTCGGCGAGAATTCTGGCAACGGCCAGCGGGTGGGTTACATAGGGCTCGCCACTGCGGCGGATCTGTCCGAAGTGTGCCTGCTCGGCAAAGTAATACGCGCGGCGGATCTGCCTTGTCTGCTCCGGCTCCAGGTAGCCCTTCAGTGTGCCGTCGAGGGCGTCAATGGTCTGCATATCACAGCGCCGCGTTCACGCTACAGCTCGGGTGTCTCGTCCTGTGCCATGACTTCGGCCAGTTCGTCTTCCGCATCGATTTCTTCTTCGCGGATCAGCAGGTCCCGCGTAATGAAGCCCTCGGCGATTTCGCGCAGGGCGATCACGGTTGGCTTGTCGGATTCTTCCTGGACCATGGGGTCCTTGCCGCCGGTGGCGAGCTGGCGCGCGCGCTTGCTGGCAACCATGACCAGTTCAAAGCGGTTGTCGACGTTGTCGAGACAGTCTTCTACGGTTACGCGTGCCATGTTGTCATCCTGTGGATAATTTGTGAGCCCGCGGTGGAATCAATCCTGTGATTGCCGCCGCGTTCAATGGTGAACAAAACATTATACAGGAAGTAGTAGGTGCCCCGTCTACTGAAATTCAGGTCTCCAGCAGCCGTTGCAGCAGCGCCCTATGGCGGACTGCCTGGGATGCGGTCCGCAGGGTCTGGGAGGCGATGATGGCGGCGAGGTCGTCCACGGCGCGGTCAAAGTCTGCGTTGACCACCAGGTAGTCGTATTCTATGTAGTGGGACATCTCGGATACGGCCTGCGCCATGCGGCGCGAGATGGTCTCCTCGTCGTCCTGGCCACGGCCCCTGAGGCGCTCGTACAGGGTTTCCCGTGACGGCGGCAGAATAAAGATTGACTGCGTTTCGGGAATGAGCCTTTTGATCTGGCCGGCCCCCTGCCAGTCGATCTCCAGAATCACATCTGTCCCGCTGGCCAGCCGGTTGTTCACCCATTTCGCAGAAGTGCCGTAGTAATTACCAAAGACTTCTGCATGTTCCAGGAATTCATTGCCGGCGAGCATGGTCTGAAATGTCTCGCGGTCGACAAAGTGATAGTTGATGCCATCTGCTTCGCCGCTGCGCCGCGCCCGCGTGGTATGGGAAACGGAGACCTGGAGGTCGCTACTGCGCCCGATGAGTGCGTCGAGCAGGCTGGTCTTGCCTGCTCCGCTGGGTGCGGAGACAGTGAAAAGGGTGCCGAGGCCATCTTGCATGCGTGAAATGTCCTGCTGTTTCTCAAGGGTTTATTCAAGGTGATTCGAATCCGGCTGGCGTGATCGGGTAACTGAAGAGACCACCCTGAAACAGTGAACAGCCAGAGGCGGGTAGCATATCGCGTTGCGCGAGAGTTTCCACACCCGCATTGCTGCCATTCGTGTCAACCGGGAGTATTACCCGCGGCAATTGCGCTAAGCTGACAAGCGCTCTGACACCGGAAAGGATGCATCGGCATGACCGGACTCATCAGTTATTTTGATCTCATCGCCGTGGGGGTATTTGCCATCAGCGGTGCCCTGGCGGCGGCGGAGGAAAAGCTGGATGTGCTGGGCTTCATTCTTTTCGGAATCCTGACTGGTGTCGGTGGCGGCACGGTGCGGGATCTCCTGCTGCAGTCGGGCCCCGTGTTCTGGATTGCCAGCGTTGAGTATCTGTGGGTTTGTATCGGTGCTGCCATAGCGACCTGGTTCCTGGCGCCTTTTCTGCAGTCCGCGCAGCGTCTGCTGCTGTGGGCGGATGCCGCAGGCCTTGCGCTGTTTTCGGTGCTGGGTGCGGCCAAGGCACTGGATGCGGGCATGGCGGACGTGGTTGCGGTGGTAATGGGGGTGGTGTCAGCTAGCTTCGGCTCGCTGCTGCGCGACACCCTGATGAACCGGATTCCCATTCTTCTCGGGCCGGAGATTTACGTCACTGCCTGCCTTGTGGGAGCCGCGAGCTATCTGGCAATGATTGTGGCGGGTGTACCCGATC